>JADHKY010000025.1 GCA_016780945.1 Aquiluna sp.
TCGCAGGTCTCAGCAAGCACGAGACCGGTAGGACCGGTATCCGCTACGGCATCGCCGGAATGACAATTGCGATGTCGGCCACCATATGGCTCACCTTCTCGGGCGAGTGGAATGAGAGCACTTCCACAGGCTTCGTGCTACTGCTGGTAGCACTTGGTGCCGGTGCGGTCATCGGGCTCTGGCGAGCCAAGGTAGTCGCGATGACCGGCATGCCGGAACTTATCGCTCTCTTCCACAGCTTTGTTGGACTTACGGCAGTTTTGGTTGGCTGGAATGGTGCACTGCACTCAGGTGATCTTTCGCCTGACTTGGTCGGCGTCCACAGAGCCGAAGTATTCATCGGCATCTTCATTGGTGCGGTGACCTTTACAGGCTCAATCGTCGCCTACCTGAAGCTCTCGGCCAAGATCTCCTCGAAGCCACTAATTCTCCCAGGCCGAAATCTGCTGAACCTATCTGCCTTGATTGGCTTCGTCGGTCTCACTGTTGCCTACGTGATAACGCCCGAGATGGGCTTCTTGATTGCAGTCACCATTTTGGCTCTGGCGCTGGGTTGGCACCTAGTTGCCTCTATTGGTGGTGGCGACATGCCGGTGGTGGTCTCGATGCTCAACAGCTACTCCGGTTGGGCCGCGGCCGCAACAGGCTTCCTGCTCAGCAACGACCTACTCATTGTTACCGGTGCACTGGTTGGGTCCTCGGGTGCGTACCTGTCCTACATCATGTGCCGCGCGATGAACCGCTCGTTTATCTCGGTTATCTTCGGTGGCTACGGCATCGAGGCGCCAACCGAGAGCGATGAGGAAACCGGTGAGCACACCGAGATTGACGCCGCGCAGGTTGCCGAGATGCTCTCGGCAGCGAAGACAGTGGTAATCACGCCCGGCTACGGCATGGCAGTGGCTCAGGCTCAGTATCCGGTGGCCGAGCTTGCCAAGCGCCTGAAAGAGAAGGGTGTCGAGGTTCGCTTCGGTATTCACCCGGTTGCGGGAAGACTCCCTGGCCACATGAACGTGCTGCTTGCCGAGGCCAAGGTTCCTTACGACATCGTTTTGGAGATGGACGAGATAAACGATGACCTTGCGGGAACAAACGTGGTGTTGGTAATTGGAGCTAATGACACCGTGAATCCTGCAGCAACTGAGAACCCTGGTAGCCCAATAGCGGGCATGCCCGTGCTCAAGGTCTGGGAGGCAGAGAACGTCATAGTGTTTAAGCGCTCGATGGCCTCCGGTTATGCCGGTGTTGCAAACCCACTGTTCTACAAGCCAAACGCCAAGATGCTCTTTGGGGATGCTAAGGACAAGGTCGGAGACATTCTCAAGGCGCTCTAGCGTTATCCTTTTCAGGCGCCGAAGAACGGAGTCTCATGGCTAATCAGCGTGGGTTTGCAAGCGATAACTACGCTGGCGTTCACCCTGAGGTTATGGCTCGCATGGCCGAGGTGAACCAAGGTCACCAGGTCGCCTATGGTGATGACACCGAGACCGCAAGATTCCAAGAGATCGTGAAAGAACTCTTTGGGAAAAATGCCGTCGGCTTCCCCGTCTTCAATGGCACAGGAGCAAACGTCATTGCACTGCAGTCCGCTGTCAAGCGCTGGGAAGCTGTTATTTGCGTTGAGTCCGCCCATATCCACATGGACGAGGGTGGTGCTCCGGAAAAGATGGGCGGCCTCAAGCTTTGGACCGTGCCATCGTCAGAAGGCAAGCTGTCGGTGGACGGGCTTAGGTCACAGCTATTTGACTTTGGTTTTGTTCATCGCTCGCAACCTGGTGTGGTGAGCATCACTCAGACCACTGAGATGGGCACCGTCTATCAGCCACAGGAAGTTTCGGCGCTCGCAGATGTTGCCCATGAGCACGGCCTGCTCCTTCACATGGACGGAGCGAGGCTCTCAAATGCGGCTGCAGCCTTGGGCAAGAGCTTCAAGGAGTTCACGACAGATGTCGGTGTGGATCTGGTTTCGCTAGGCGGAACAAAGATCGGAGCGTTGGCTGCAGAGGCGGTGGTTGTCACTGACATCACAACTGAGCGTGGAGCGGAATTGGCGAGCACTATGCCTTTCTTGAGAAAGACCTCCATGCAGCTTTCCTCAAAGATGCGCTTTGTGTCCGCGCAGCTGAATGCCCTCTTTGCCGATGGGGCGAAGGTTGCGCTTGCGAACGCCCGGATAGCTAACTCAATGGCGGCAAAGCTTTATGAGGGAGTGATGGAGATTGCTAGAGAGCACTCCGACGTGAGCATTCCGAATAGGGCACAGGCAAACGCAGTCTTTCCGATTCTCCCCCGCGAAGTCACTGCAAAGATTCAAGAGGACTTTCGCTTCTACATCTGGGACCAGACCACCGGTCAGGTTCGGTGGATGTGTTCCTGGGATACCACCGAAGAAGATGTTGAGGGTTTGCTAGGTTCCCTCAGGAGAGCACTGGCCTGAATCTCTGTAACAAGCGTCGCTTGCGGCTAAATTCGCCGAACTGAGCCGCCTCTTCTTCTTGAGACGGCATCCACGGTAGCGGCCAAGGCCAATACTGTTCCTGTTACTACGAAGCTGATTCCGGCAGAGAATCCGAGAAGCCCTAAACCGTTGTCGATAATCGAGATAACGAGCGCACCAAGGGCAGCGTGAACGAGTCGCCCACGACCACCGAAGAGACTGACACCACCAACAACCGCAGCCGCAACACCACTCAAAACGATGGTTCGTCCCGAGGCAGCCTCGACGACTCCGATTCGACTTACATGGAAGAGGCCCGCGACTACGGCGAGGCTGGAAGTAATGACAAAGGCAGTGATGCGGATCCTTACAACCTTGATTCCAGCTCTTCTCGCTGCCTCTGGGTTGCCTCCAACGGCGTATAGGTGTCGACCAAATTTGGTTCTGTCTAGCAAGAAAGTGCCCGCAAAGATAATGAACAGCACAATCGGTATCACGATTGGCACTCCTGAAATCTGAATTACATCAGAGGCGCTTCTGTTGAGATTCAGCACATAAATAACGACACCACCAACAACAGTGATGAATGCCAATTTGATGAGCAACAGGGAAACGGGACGGTTTACAAGCCCACTTGCTGATCTGCGGTAGCGATCATAGAACCCCAGGCCTGCGGAGATGGCTACAACTACAAACAGCAGTAGCCAGCCACCCCAAAGTGGCAAGTTGTCATTCATAATTGCACGAACTTCGGGCACCTCAACGCGGAATAGACCCCCGTCGCCAAGCAAAATTAGTGCAACACCTTGAAGCCCTAGGAAGAAGGCAAGAGAGATTACGAAGGATGGAACTCCCACCTTCGCAACAAAAAAGCCAAGGATTAGTCCGAGGATTACACCCACCATCAGAGCGGATACCAGGCCAATTGGCCACGGAACCCCAAAGGTAGTTGTTAGGTAGAACACATCCATGGCCACCGCGGCTGCAACACCAGCGGAGAGGTCAATCTCCGCAATTAGAAGAACGAAAACCAGAGCAATGGCCAGAGTTGTAAGCTGCGCCGCCTGTACAAAGAGGTTGGCAAAATTTAGTTTGGTTAGGAAGTATGGGCTGAGGTAGGCAAAGAGCGCAGTTAGGACGAGAAGTGCTCCTGTTGCCGGCAGGGCTCCCATATCTCCATTTTTTATCCTGGAGAAGTAAGCCTTCACCTGGTCTACAAGTCCACCCTCGTGACCAGAAGAGATTTCCTGAGGGGCCAGATTCAGCCCAGGCTGATTTGGGTTAGACATGCTTACTCCTCAGTGCTCTTCGTGCCAGTGATGTAACCAACTACATCGTTTTGAGACGTTTCTGAGGTTTTTATTTGAGTGACCATGCGACCTAGGTAAAGGACCGCTATTTCATCACAAACCTTGAAGACGTCGGCAAGATTGTGGCTGATAATCAAGACGGCTACACCCGAGGAGGCGAGGCGCTGAACCAGGTTCAAAACTTGTTCGGTCTGAGCAACGCCGAGCGCAGCGGTCGGCTCATCTAGAATCACCAGCTTTGCGTTCCGCAAAACTGACCTAGCGATTGCAACAGTTTGACGCTGTCCACCAGATAGCGACGAGACCTTTTGGCGCACTGACTTTACGGTGCGAACGGAAAGCGACTGCAAGGCCTGAGTTGCCTGCAATTCCATGCTGGGTTCATCGAGAGTACGCTGCATTAGCTCCTCTCGACCGAGAAACATGTTTTGGACAATGTCTAGATTCTCGCAAAGGGCCAAGTCTTGGTATACGACCTCAATTCCGAGCTCAGCTGCCTGAATCGGGTCGTGAATGTCTACCTCTTTACCCTCAAACAGAACCGTTCCACTGTCGTAGGGTTGAACACCCGATAGGCCCTTGATGAGGGTTGACTTACCAGCACCGTTGTCTCCAACGAGTGCGGTTACTTTTCCTGCGTGAACCTCAAGGTTCACGCCTTTCAGCACCTCGACTGGGCCGAAGCCCTTTTTGACGTCAGTTAGTTCGATCACCGGGGTTGCCACGGTATCTCCTGATCTGTCTTCTCTACCCTGAGAAGACCCACTCGCAATAAAGATTACAAAAAACTTTTGGGGGAGTGCGCCGAAGACGTTTTGCTCCGGCGCACTCCTTTGTTGCTAAATGTTGCTAGTTGATGCCGTACTGCTCACAAGCAGCAGCGACATCTGCGGTGCAGAGTTCCTCAACAGAGGCGTCGCCGTTGGCAACTACGTCCTTAACCTGCTCAGCGCTGACCGAGATTGGGTCAAGAGCAAGGAACGGAGTTCCGTCTGCGAGTGTCTTGTTGGTCTCTGGCACCTCACCGCTCAGGATGGTGATCGCCATGGCGGCACCGGCCTCAGCCTGAATGGTGAATGGCTTGTAGACAGTTCCGTACTGCTTACCAAGAAGCACATTCTGAAGACCTGCAATCGAAGCGTCCTGACCGGAGACTGGAACAGTCAGACCGTTCTTGTCCAAGATCGCGATGATTGAAGCAGCGTTGTTGTCGTTTGGTGCAAGCACCGCGTCAACGCTTCCGGATACTGCAGTAAAGGCCTGCTCAAACAGCGTGCCAGCCTTGGTTCCATCCCAGGTACCTTCCATGGTGAAGGCAGGAGATGCACCGGCAGCCTCAAGGACAGACAGCGCACCGTTTAGGAACATTGCTGCGTTGCCATCAGCTGGGTCTCCCGAAGAGTAGATGATGCTGGCAGTGGTTACGTCTTTACCTGCAGCCTCTAGACCATCGATGATCATCTGACCCTGCATAGCTCCTACAACCTCGTTGTCGAATGACAGGTAGTAGTCAGCGCCAGCAATTGGTCGGTCGTAAGCAATGACAGGCACACCTTGAGCCTTAGCCTTCTCTGCCACGGATACACCTGCACCCTGGTAGTCGACTAGAAGCATTACACCGCAGCCCTTAGTGAGCTGCTGGTCACCAATGGTGGCGTACTTGGCGGTGTCAGACTGTGCGTTCTGAATGTCTGCCTCGTATCCAGCAGCAGTAAGTGCCTTCTCCAAAGCTGGACGGTCGCCTGGCTCCCAGCGAGTTCCGCTGTCAGCGTCAGGGAGGATTACGCAAGCGCGACCTGCAGTCGCCTCGACAGTTTCTTCAGTTGACGAACCAGTGGCTGTCTCTGAAGGAGGTGTAGTTTCTGCTGCACAACCGGTTAAGGCTAGTGCTGCAGCCGCTGCAAGTGCCGAAAATGAAAATAATGAAGACTTCTTCATAAGTTGATCGGTCCTTTCATTTGATGTGCTACCCGAGAGGGTCCCCCCGAATAGGTCTTGAGTGAAACTAAAGACTATGTTTTAGCAAACAACAAAATATTGCAACCACAGAGAAAGGAAAATCGCTAACAAAGGCATAACGTTACCTATTTGTTGTTTAGGACAACAAGTATCGTTGAGTTAGGACGGTGAAAGGAGTTTGAGCCTGTGACGACTAACTCTGGAGCGGTAAGCAATCGCGGGCAGAGCTCTGACAGTGTTCGCCAGCACAACTTGACTACTGTGCTGAGGCTGGTGCACCTAAACCGCAAAATCCTTCGTTCCCAACTCACTGCGATTACAGGGTTGAATCGCTCGACGGTTTTGGCTCTAATTTCCGAACTTGAGGAGCTCGGACTTGTTGTAGAGAGCGAGTCGCAGGGTTCCTCTGGCGTTGGACGTCCATCACTGATGGTTGCTCCGAATGAGAATGTTGTGGCGTTTTCAGTCAATCCAGAAATTGATGCGACAACTGTTTCCGTCGTTACGCTTTCCGGCCAGGTCATAGACAGGCGTCGAAAGCTCATGGGGTCACACCCCTCTCCGGAGGACGCGATCCGCGTTTCGGCCGAAGTTATATCTGAAATGCGAAAGGCTTTTCGCCCCGGAACCCAAATTGCCGGGGTCGGCGTTTCAGTTCCAGGTCAGGTGAGAACCTCTGACGGTGTGATTCGGTATGCCCCTCAGCTCGGTTGGGTCGAGTCGGCGTTTGCTACAGCGCTGAGTCAGGAAACAGGACTGAATGTGTTCCTTGGGAACGACGCAAGCCTTGGCTGCCTTGCTGAGGCGAGGTTTGGAACCGCAAAAAATGTCAACGACCTCGTTTTCCTGTTCGCTGGATCGGGCGGTATCGGCGGCGGCGTTGTAAGCAATGGAATGACGGTCGGTGGCGCCGCCGGTTACGCCGGGGAGCTTGGCCACATGAAGGTTTCTAGCTCTGGCCGACTCGATTACTCAGGCCTTCCCGGCACCCTGGAGTCTCTGGTTAGGCGTGAAGATCTGCTGGACTTCTTCAAGCTCTACGTTGCAACCGATGAAGAACTGGCTGCGGAAATTAGGTCCAGTGAATCTTCGCGCGCAAAGCGCCTAATCCACGATCAACTTGACAGCCTTGCTGAGGGCCTGAGCAACCTCGTCAACATATTCAACCCCGAGGTTATTGTGCTCGCTGGTTTCCTCACATCACTTTTTGAATTTGATCCGGATTACCTACTGTCACAGGTTAAGAAAGGTTCACTAGCAGCTGCAGCTGAGCGAGTAGTTATTCGAAATGGCGCATTGGGCGCCGACCTTCTTGTGCTTGGAGCGGCAGAGCTTCCTTTTGACGCACTAATCTCATCGCCTTCCAGTTACAGCTTGAAATCTGCGTAGGCGCGAAGAGCCGGATAAGTAGTAAAGGATTTCTCTCAGAGCGAGAGACCTCACGTTTGGCGGAGAATGCTTGATTCGCACTACCAGTCTGTTGCCCGCATGAATACTGGCTTCATGCTTACGAGAAACGCTTTCTACGCCATCTTTCTACGCCATTGTCTTTGCTCCAGCCCTTGATTGAGCTAGCGAGAGAACAGCAAAAAGAATCGAGGCTATTGCAGCTAGAGCTACAAAACTAATGATTGTCAGCTCGCTTGGCGAAGAGAATGGCTCAGCCCTAAGCGACTGCCAGGTCACAAGTCCAACAAAGCCAAGCCAGGCAAGGTTGCCAACCAGAATCAGTGGAACTCTAAAAGCAAAGGGGATTAGCAAAGACAGGGCTAGCAGGATGGCTGCCACCTGGATTGAGTGAAGTCCAAAGAAATGACCTACCCGCAAATCACCGCCTACAGTGCTCCAGCCAAGAAAAGGCAAACCAGGACCACCATCTGAAACTCCAACTGCGTGAGCTCCCGCTATCCCTTGGTAGTTAGCCAATTGGGCGGCAGATGGCCAAGTCATTAAGTAAGCAAGCCCCATACCAACAGCAGTGTTGATGCTTCCTAAGGCGAGTGCCAGCTTGAGATTGAACTCCTGTTGCTTTTGGAACAGGATCATCAAGCTAATGAAGATTGTTGAGAAAAGCACAATCGAAATGAACGTTGCCATCAACGACCAGATAACAATTGCTGTCGGGGAAGAGACATTGAAGTGGCTAGTGGTTCCTAGAAGCGCCATAGCCGAGATTAGAACCAATTCAACTGCAAGAGAAACAGCGATAAACAATCCTGCTAGCTTTACCCAGCGAGCACCTTTGGTTATGAAGGAACTAAGCCACGAGTAGGTAAATGAAAAGATAGCCGCAGAAATGAAAAACTTAATCGGCTTTTCCCAAACAGATACGCCGAGAAGTTCCCTGGTGTCAAGAATCCAAAACGGGACTAGCGCGAGCGCTCCGATAACTGAAATCACAGCCAACCAAAATAGGGATTTCGTGTGCTTCAGACGCGATAGGTCAAATAGCTTCTCAGGCTGCATTTCTGGACTCCAAATTCTTTATTAGTTGTGTCTTTATCTGGGTCAATGTCTTGTCAAGCTTTTCTAGATCAACAGAAGAACCTCCATCGAAAAGAATTCTGAACTCTTTATCCAAAAAGTCTGCAGATTGGGTTGCTAACAGCTCTCCCTTGCGGGTGAGCTCCAAGGACAGATTTTTTTCGTTTCCGAATACTCTCGATACCTTCACCAAGCTTCGTTCTTGAAACCATGAGAGCCTCTGGCTAACTGCCGCTCGAGAAACACCTAAGCACTCGGCTAGATAGCTAGGCGTCGGTTTGTCTTGGCTCATGAGGGTTACAAGAAAGAGAAACTGGCTATATGTAAGTTCAAAATTTGCCCGAAGCAGCCGATCCGCAGTGGAGTTCAATACATAGACGAGCTCGTTCAGGGTAAAGGTGATACGACTTCTATTCATTCGACTTAGTTAACTACTTAACAACTATATTGTCAAGTAGTTAACATTAGTGTCAGTTCTTCGCGTCTTTCAGGGAAATAGACAACCCCGCCTAATCCTGGGATTGACGGGGTTGAAGTTGCTCTGGCGGAGAATGGGGGATTCGAACCCCCGAGGGCTTGCACCCAACACGCTTTCCAAGCGTGCGCCATAGGCCACTAGGCGAATTCTCCTTGGTACCCGCAAGAGTTTAGTTGCAACTCAAGCCAACGACCAACCCTAGGTTCGAACGTACGTGACCCACTCACCCTCGGGTTCACCCAGATGGGTCTTTCCACTCGGTCTGCTTTGGCCGTTGAACATACGGGCCTAACCTAGTTGCATGATGTCTGCTTCAGAGAGTCGGCTTTCGACCCTGTTCACCCACAAAGCCTTGAACGCCACCGCGGTTGCAAGTCTGGTTGGAGCACTCGTTGCGCTCACGCTATACGCATTTGATTCCAGAGAGCTTCTTGGAGTTTCCGTTTGGGAAAAGCCGCTTAAGTTTTTATTATCAGCGCTTGCGTACACCGCCACCTTCTCCTGGCTTTACTCTTTTGTGGATCGGCGTAAGAAGTTTGCAACTCTCATGGGGAATCTAATAGCTGCACTCTTGATAGTTGAGCTGGTTGCGATAGTGGGAATGGCTTCCGTTGGCCTAACCAGTCATTTCAATATCTCTTCACCCTTCCATATCGGCATCTGGTCACTTATGGCAACAGCAATCTCTGTGGTCTGGGGTGCGACCTTCATTCTTGGCGCAAGCCTGTGGAATTCCCAGTTGATGTCACGAGATCTTCGACTAGCGGTTCGCTGGGCATTGGGTATCGCTTTAGCGGGGATGGGCATAGCTTTCACCATGACCCCTCCTCAGCCCCAACAAATTGAGCCAGAAAACTGGGCTGGCATAGCTGGCGCTCACACTGTAGGAGCAGCAGACGGTGGGCCAGGTTTGCCATTTTTTGGTTGGTCAACCGAAGCAGGTGACCTTCGAATTTCTCATTTCTTTGGGCTTCACGCAATCCAGGTACTACCGCTTCTGGCGGTCGTTTTGGTGTTAATTGGAGCTAGCTACCGCCTTCGTATTTCCGTAATCACAGGTGTTGCAGTCAGCTACTCACTGCTGGTTGCCCTCACCTACACTCAGGCTCTCCTGGGACAAAGCATTGTGCATTGGTCTTCGCTAATGGGTGCTATCTCACTAATAATTTTGGCGGTCATTACTACCGCCATCACCCACCAAAGCAATACGTCGTCAAGCGGTTATTCACAGAGCCGCATATCGGATTCAAACCGCTGACCTGCTCTTTACGAGGTAGCTGCTCTACCGACTGAGCTAAGGTGACGCAGTCGATTCTGTCCCCATCTGTTCTATCCAATCCCTGAACAACAGTTTGGATTTGCTCCTCCACCCACTCACGAGTGATTGTGGTGCCCTCAGTGGTCTTCGCTCCTTGGTGCATCCACTGCCAAATCTGACTGCGGCTGATCTCTGCGGTTGCAGCATCCTCCATCAAGTTATCTAGTGCTGCAGCACCAGTACCTCTTAGCCAGGCGTCGATGTAACGGATTGCAATTCCGATGTTGGAGCGAACTCCCTCTTCGGTGATCTCCCCGAACGCCTCGCAGGGCCGTCATTTGACTCCCTGTTTCAGCCACGCTCTCTCCAGTCAGTTCTAGGTGGAGAGGTAGTCTTCTCTCTAAGAGCGAGGTAGACAATGAAGTTAGTTCCCCACTGGGTTTCAGGCAGTGAATTTGCTGGCAATGGCGCAAGACGTGGTGAGGTCTTTGACCCGGCTAAGGGCATTCAATCCAAAGAGGTTGCCTTCGCCGATCAAAGCGACATCGATGCCTCTGTAGCGGCAGCTAGCGCTGCCTTTCCTTCCTGGAGAGATACTTCCCTCGCCAAGCGCAGCGCGATCATGTTCCGTTTCCGTGAGCTGCTGGATGCCAAAAAGGGTGAGCTCGCCGAGATCATTACCGAGGAGCACGGCAAGGTCGTATCCGATGCTCTCGGAGAAATAAGTCGTGGTCTTGAGGTTGTGGACTTTGCCTGTGGTCTGCCGCACCTTTTGAAGGGCGAATACTCCGAGAATGCCTCAACCTCAATTGACGTCTACTCGATGAAGCAGCCCCTTGGCGTCGTTGGGATTATTAGCCCGTTCAACTTCCCCGCGATGGTGCCGATGTGGTTTTTCCCGGTCGCGATTGCAGCAGGTAACACAGTTGTTCTAAAGCCAAGCGAAAAGGACCCATCGAGTGCGATGTGGATTGCGAGGCTGCTCTCGGAGGCTGGATTGCCAGATGGAGTCTTCAATGTGCTCCATGGCGACAAGGTCGCGGTTGATGGCCTGCTTGAGCACCCAGAGGTCAGGTCGATTTCGTTTGTGGGCTCGACTCCTATCGCTCAGTACATCTATGAGACCGCTGCCAAGAACGGCAAGCGGGTTCAGGCGTTGGGTGGAGCGAAGAACCACATGCTGGTTCTGCCAGATGCCGATCTTGACCTAGTTGCTGACTCGGCCGTCAACGCTGGGTTTGGTTCAGCCGGCGAGAGGTGCATGGCGATTTCGGTAGTGGTCGCGGTTGAGCCGGTGGCTGATGATTTGATCCCAAAGATCTCGGAGCGCATGAAGCAGATCAAGGTCGGCGATGGCAGGCGCTCCTGCGACATGGGACCACTTGTAACAAAGCAGCACCGCGACAAGGTCGCAAGCTATATCGACATTGCAGCCTCCGATGGTGCTGAGGTTGTGGTGGATGGGCGAGATGTAAACCCCGACGGCGATGCTGGTGGTTACTGGCTCGGGCCAACCCTTATCGACAGGGTTCCGTTGACCTCCAAGGTTTACAGGGAGGAGATCTTTGGTCCAGTGCTGTCGGTGGTCAGGGTTGCAAGCTATGAAGAGGGTCTAGAGCTAATCAACTCCGGAGCCTTTGGCAACGGAACCGCGATCTTCACAAATGACGGAGGTGCCGCCAGAAGGTTCCAACACGAGGTTGAGGTGGGGATGATTGGAATCAACGTGCCGATACCGGTGCCGGTGGCGTATTTCTCGTTTGGCGGCTGGAAGCACTCGCTTTTTGGAGACTCCAGGGCCCACGGCGAAGAGGGCTTTAGGTTCTTCACCCAGACCAAGGTCGTGACCTCGCGTTGGCTAGACCCCTCCCACGGAGGATTGAACCTGGGTTTCCCTCAGAACTAGCGGGCAATAGAATCGAGGTGACTCCTCGCGTGGCGTCACCTTGGTAAATCCCCCAGGATCGAAAGATAGCAAGGGTAGCGAAGCTCTGACGGGTGCGCGAGGGGTCCCTTATTTATAGCTAACGCTCAGATGTTTATGGCACTTCGTTCAGATAACAGCTGCTATTTTGAGGTTGGAGGCAATGATGAAGCTAACCCCAGCAAATCGAAAATTCATTGAGTTTATGTCCAGCAATCTAGGAAGGGTCGTGCGCGGCCTACTTGGAGTCGCGCTGATTGTTAGCGCTGCGACGATGGGCGAGTGGTATTGGCTACTCACACCTCTTGGAGTGTTTATGATTTTTACGGGTGCGATGGGCTATTGCCCTGCAGGGATGCTCTTCCCTGAATACAAGGAAGAAAAAATCACCGAGAAGTTCCCCAGCTACAAGATGGATAAGTAGTTGGAAGAGTTTTTCCTGATGCTGCTGGGTCTTCCCGCACATCCCTTGCTGGTTCACTTTGCGGTGGTGCTGTTCCCGGTTGCTGCCCTTGGGGTGGCAGCAATTGTTGCAATACCTAAACTGCGTGCTCGTTTTCTCGGAGCGGGGGTCATCGCGCTAGCGCTAACCAT
>JADHKY010000026.1 GCA_016780945.1 Aquiluna sp.
CGGGCCCTGATGCCTCTAGGAGCCTCACGACCTGCTCCTGCGAAAGCGCTTTGGGTAATCGGCTGGGAAGCTTTGGTGGTCTGAGCCTGGAGGTGGGATCATCACTTCTAACCCCCTCAAGGGCTAGGAACTTGTGAAAACCTCTCACTGCAGCCAGAATCCTCGCACGGCTGGATGCCTTGAGCCCTGCGGAGGTGAGCTGACTGGAAAACTCCTCCAGTTCTAGGTGCGAGGCAGTGAGCGCATCTGCGCTTGATTGTTCAAGAAAAACTGCATATTTAGCTAGGTCAGCTTTGTAGGCGGCGAGAGTGTTTTTGGAAAGCCCGCGCTCGACGGTCAGGTGCCGCAGATAGCGCTCAAGCGGCGTCACTGGAACTAGCTTTCGTCAAATAGCCGCTGCGACTTCTGTCTTTCTAAAGCGGCCTTGATAAGTCCATCAAATAGTGGGTTAGCCCTGGTGGGGCGAGACTTGAACTCCGGGTGAGCCTGAGTGGCTAGGTAGAAGGGGTGAACCTCCTTGCGAAGCTCCACATACTCAACAAGATTGCCATCGGGTGAGGTTCCGGAGAAGACCATGCCGGCACTTGCTATCTGATCGCGGAAGGCATTGTTGACCTCGTAGCGGTGGCGGTGTCTCTCTGAGGCGGACTCTGAACCATAGAGCTTCTGCACAAGTGACCCCTTGGTGAGCTTTGCCTCGTAGAGGCCAAGGCGCATTGTGCCACCCATTTCGGACTTGTCTAGCAGCTCTACCTGCTCCGCCATGGTCGCAATGACGTGGTTCTTAGCCTCGGGCTCAAACTCGCTTGAGGTTGCCCCTTCGATGCCAACTACGTTTCGCGAGTACTCAATCACCATGCACTGAAGACCAAGGCAAAGGCCAAGCGTTGGTATTTGATTCTCTCTTGCAAACTTCAAAGCACCGAGCTTGCCTTCGATTCCGCGAATGCCAAACCCGCCGGGAACGCATATGGCATCTAGCTCCGCGAGGTTCTCCTTGGCTCCTGGAGCACTCTCGCAGTCATCGGATTTGATCCAGTGAATATTGACCCTGGTGGAGTTGGCGAAGCCCCCGGCCCTCAGGGCCTCTGTCACGGATAGGTAGGCATCTGGTAGATCGATGTACTTACCAACCAACCCAACATTGACCTCGTGCTTGGGTTCATGCACGGCCTTCAAGACCGGCTGCCAACCGCTCCAGTCAACATCCTTGGCCTTTAGATTTAGCGCCTTGATGATGTAGGTGTCGAGTCCTTCGGAGTGAAGGACCTTTGGAATGTCATAGATTGACGAGGCGTCGGCTGCGGTCACAACCGCTTCCCTGTCAACGTCACACATCTGCGAAATCTTGTTCTTGATAGCATCCGGCAGCTCTCTATCTGAGCGACAGACAATGGCATCTGGCTGAATACCCAGTGAGCGCAACATGGCAACGGAGTGCTGGGTTGGCTTGGTCTTGAGCTCTCCAGAGGGGTTGAGGTAGGGAACTAAGGTGACGTGAACGAAGAAGACATTGTCTCTGCCAACGTCCTGACGAACCTGACGAGCGGCCTCCATAAATGGCTGCGACTCGATATCACCGACTGTTCCACCAATCTCGGTGATGATGACATCGGGCTTTGGTTCCATCTCAGCCTGCAAGCGCATTCTCCGCTTTAGCTCATCGGTGATATGAGGAATCACCTGAACCGTGTCACCGAGATACTCGCCGCTGCGCTCCTTGGCAATAACCGTTGAGTAGGCCTGGCCGGTAGTTACATTCGCTGCGGAGTTGAGATTGATGTCCAAAAAGCGCTCGTAGTGACCAATGTCAAGATCTGTTTCTGCGCCATCGTCAGTGACAAACACTTCACCGTGCTGGAAGGGGTTCATGGTCCCGGGATCAACGTTTAGGTAGGGGTCAAGCTTCTGCATGACCACTGAGAGCCCTCTGGCTCTAAGAAGATTTCCGAGTGAGGCGGCGGTGAGGCCCTTGCCTAATGAGGAGGCGACGCCTCCGGTGACAAACACATGTCTTACGTTCCCAGAGCTAACCGCCATGGAACTTCAATCTATCACTCGCTTAGGTGCAAGCGGAACTAGACATGATTTTATTTTTGGAAATCGAGCAATTCTCTGGCGTGCTCGAGCGCAACCTCGCTGGTTGAGTTTCCCGAGAGCATCCTTGCAAGCTCTGCCTCTCGCTCTTGGCGAGATAGAAGGCTCACGCTGGACTCCGTGATTTCGCCCGAGACATCTTTTGCCACCCGGATCTGGTGGTCGGCAAAGGCTGCAACCTGAGGAAGGTGAGTCACAACAATCACCTGCGTTGACTCGGCCAACTTGGCTAGCCGCTTCCCAAGCTCAATAGCGGCAGCACCGCCGACACCGGCATCCACCTCATCGAAGACCATCGTCGGCAGCACCTGATTGCTGGACAAGACCAGCTCGATCGCCAGCATGATCCTCGAAAGCTCTCCCCCGGATGCTCCCTTACCCAAGGCCCTTGGCTCAGCGCCAGGGTGGGCAGCTAGCAAAAACTCGACCCGATCCATGCCCGAAGCCTCAAAGTCTGCCAGCGGGCTGATTCTCACCTCTAACCCAGCACCACCCATCGCAAGGGCGGAAAGCTCCTCGGTTACCCTCAACCCAAGCTGTTCCCCGGCTTGCTTCCGCAGCTGGGTTAGCTGCCCAGCTGCAAATGACAGTTGCGAGGACGTAGCCTCAAACTGCATCTCTAGCTTTTCAAGCTGCTCATCAGAAGAGTCAAGGTCTAAAAGTTCTGCGTGAAGGGCAGGCAGCATCGCAACCAGCTCCTCGGACGAGTTCCCGTAGCGACGCTCTAGCGCAATGACCTCCGCTTTTCTTGCCATGAGCTGCTCAAGCCTGGCAGGGTCTGCGTCTAGTTCCGCCAAGAATGAGGTGAGTTCACTCGCAAGATCCGAGGCAATGGCTGCTGCTTCAGATGCTTGCGCCGCAAGCTCTTGCAGCTTTGAATCCCCGGAGGACTCAAGAGCTTTTCTGGCCTGTCCAAGCAGTCCGCTGGCATCCAGTCCCTCATCACTGGTGAGGGCATCGTGGGCAGAGCCTGCGGAGATCCTCAGCGACTCGACATTGCTCAGGCGCTTCACCTGCTCATCGATGCGTCCAAGCTCATCTGGCTCAGGATTGACCTTTTCGATGTCGGCTATTTGCTCCCTAAGCCTTTGAATCCTTATGGCGTCTGCCTCGCTAGAACCTCGCATCCGCTCCAGACGCTGCTCAAGCTCGCGGTATTGACCAAACAATTGTGCATAGGCGTTCTTAGCACCTGAGATTTCATCGGATCCGAATTGATCCAGAGCCTCGCGCTGCCTGGAGCTCGAGCGCAGTCGGAGCTGATCGGACTGTCCGTGAACGGTGACGAGCTCCTCTGAGATGTCATTGAGAGTCGAAATCGGTACCGAGGCACCGCCAATCGCGGCACGAGATCTGCCATCTGAACTCACCGACCGATTGATTATGACCTCGCCACTTGTGACATCAGCACCAAGTTCCTCAAGGCGCCCAAGAAGATCTGAGTTCGCAGAGCGAATCCGACCCTCAACAAAGAGTTGATTTTCGCCCGTTCGAACACTTGTCGAGTCGGCGCGCTCACCAAGCAGGAGCCCGAGAGCTGTTAGGACCATGGTCTTACCCGCCCCAGTTTCTCCCGTGAGTGCGGTGAAGCCTGGGGCAAGCTCTAGGTTTGCGGAGCTGATAACGCCTATTGAGCGAATCGAGAGTGACTCAATCAAGCCTCAGCCTCCGGACCTCGCCACCCTGATACCGGAAGTGAGAATTTTCTTACGAGCCTGTCGGCAAATGGAGCATTGTCGAGCACCACCATCTTCACCGGAACAGGACGCTTGGCAACCTCGATGCGGGCACCGGGACCTAGGTCAAAGGTCCTGCGGCCATCACACCACAGCACCCCGCTACCGGGAGACCTCCTGAGGACCTCGACCGCAACGGTTGATTCTGGGTCAATAACAAGTGGCCGGGCAAATAGAGCGTGCGCACTGAGCGGCACCACAACAAATGCCTCCACATTCGGCCAGACCACAGGTCCCCCAGCGCTGAAGGCGTAAGCCGTGGAGCCGGTCGGTGTGCTGACCAGGACTCCATCGCAACCAAAGCTCGATACTGGCCTTGCGTCAATCTCAAGCACGACCTCGAGCATCCTCTCGCGAGCACTCTTCTCCACGGCAACCTCATTGATTGCCCAACTGGAGAAGACCTCTTTGCCTTCTTGCCACACCTTCACTTCAAGAGTGGTGCGCTCGCTTGTGGAAAAGTTGCCCGCTGCCACTGCATCCAAAACGGCAGGTATCTCAGAGCGCTCAGCCTCGGTCATAAAGCCAACATGACCTAGGTTGATGCCGAGAATTGGTGCTGGGTTGTCATTGACAATCTCGGCTGCCCGCAAAATGCTGCCATCGCCGCCAAGGACCATAACCAGATCAAGATCTTCGCCTGAGTAGGTCTTTGAGCCCTCCGGCTGGGAAGCACCGAGAGCGTTGAAGTGATCGAGGTCATCCTTATCAAACACGCACGCAATGCCTTGTTGTGCCAGGTGCTTACAGGCGTTTGTCGCCTCCTGGGCAGCGGCATCGTCAGCGTGACTGATGACTATCAATACTCTTTGCATGCCCATAACTCCTCTAACCAAAAGGCTACTGCGTTCAGTCCTCGCTTGGACTTTTCAACAGCCAATACAGCTTTGGCAGACTTTCCTATCGCAAATGAGCTAGGAACTCAGTGTTGCCCTTGGTCCCCACAACCGGAGAGACACAAACCCCTGCCACCTCAGCTCCTAAGTCGCTGAATACAGCCAAGACTTTGTCTCTTGCAGCTTCTCTATCGCTATCGACCCTCACCACACCTGCCCTGAGTTTCTCCTTGCTCAATTCAAACTGCGGTTTTATCAAAACCACGAGCTCGGCTCCCTGTGCAAGCTCAAGTAGCTTCTTGGCAACAACCGTCAGCGAGATAAAGCTCAGATCCACCACGACCAGACTCGGTCTCTCCGGCGTTATTTTCTTAAGCTGACTCAGGGTCAGCTCTCTGACGTTGGTGCCCTCGACGTTCACTATCCTGGGGTCTAGTTGCAGCTCAGGTGAGAGTTGATCGTGCCCAACATCTATGGCAATGACCTTCTCGGCGCCAGCTCCCAAGAGCACCTCGGTGAAACCACCGGTGCTAGCCCCAATGTCGAGGCACACCCCGCTTGGGGTGATGCCAAACTCCTCGAGAGCAAAGGACAGCTTCCCGCCCGCCCTCGAGACCGCGAGGACAACATGGGTATCTATCGAGTCGCTCTCGGTGACTAGGTGTGATGGCTTGGTTTGGGTTTCGCCGTTGACGGTTACTGACCCCTGCTGAATAAGCCTTGCGGCTTGGTTGCGGCTTCTACTTAGCCCGCGGTTCGTGAGCGCTACATCAAGCCTCAACTACCTAGCAGCTCCTCGAGCTCGGCCACGAGCTTTTTCAGTGCCTCGATTTGAGCCTCTGGTTCCATCTTTTCAATCTCTTGTATTCGAACCTCTAAGTCCTGGTCCACCTATTACCTAGCCCATCAATTCTTGCTCGACCTGCAGACCATATATTGGCCTGCCACTTGTCCAGATTAGGCTTGCGGCCGCCCGAAGGGAGTCCAATTCCTTAGGGTTTTGAGAACTGCAGACGATCTTGTCTCCAAGTAGCTCCACCTCGCTGCCCCGGCAGCTAACCCCGCGCCTAGTGGTTTTGAGCTCTGGGTAGTCTAGGAATAATTCACTGAGATCCTGGAGGATGTAGCCGGGACGCTCATCGCTTTTAGCACCCAGAAGCTCTTTTTTAGTGGCAATACCGGTTAGAACACAGGCCGACTGCAGACCCGCACCAATTGCCCCCTTGATGTCGGTATCTAATCGGTCTCCGATAACAAGCGGTGACTGAATATCGAGCTGCTCGAGGGCTGAATCAAAGATTGGTCTGAACGGTTTGCCAGCAAAGTCCGGCAGTTGGCCGACGGCAGTGTGGACGGCACCCACCAAGGTGCCATTTCCAGGTGCTATGCCAGCCTCAAGAGGAATGGTCCAGTCCTGGTTAGTTGCAATCCAAATGGCCCCAGCCTGAATTGCGAAAGCTGCCTGGGCTAGATGCTCCCACCCGACACTCGGGCTAAAGCCCTGTATAACCGCAACTGGAGATTCACTTGCCGACTCCACCAACTCGAACCCGAGTGCGGAAACTTCTGACCTAAGCCCCTCCCCGCCAACTGCAAGAACTTTGGAACTTGGTGGGATGCGCCGGGCCAGAATCTTGGCCGCCGCCCTGGCAGAACCAATGATCTCTTCACCCTCTACCTTTAGGCCAAAGCCTCTGAGCTGTTGAGCTATCTGCTCAGGTGTTCGGGAGGCATTGTTGGTGATGTAACCAATCTTCTTGCCCTCCGCTTGAGCCCGATTTATGGCTTCAACAGCCCCGGGAATTGCCTGCTTGCCTCTGTAGACAACACCGTCTAGATCAAGTAGCAGAGAGTCAAAACTATCTAGCAGCATCGCCCGGCCTTCTTGCGGGCCTTCCCTCTGGCCTTCTCTCAGGCTTGCCCCCTGGCTTTCGCGGAGGCTTCTTCTCAGGAATGCTTAGCTCTTCAATCAGGTCAACAACCTCGCCATCAACTTCGGCCAAGGCCTTGTCTGCCATGTCTGCCCACCGATCCCAGTCCCCCGGGTCTTTACCAAGCTCCCTAAGCAGCTCGGCGTAGGAGCGGAACAAAAGCGGAGATTGCTCAAACACGGTGTTTGGGCTGAGCTCCTTGATCTCAAGTTCCTGCAGAGCCTGCTGAGTTTGACCAAGATCAAGCCTTGCTCCGCTAAGGGCAATTGCGAGGTTAATCCTGACCCCAACCTCCAGCTTTGAGCGGTCGATGCCGCTGGCAGCTTCGATGGCCCTGACTGGTCTTCCGAGACCCCGCTCGGAGTCGACAATTAGCGGGAGTTGGTCATTAGAGCCGGAGATCCTTCTGTGGGTGAGGAGCTCGCGCAGCGCCAGTGCATAGTCTCCGGTTGTGTAGGCGGTGACCCCCAGGGTCTCGCGAACAACGGCAATTCTCCCGGCCTTCTTACTTGCCGCAAGAGCGTGCCTGTGCGCAAGTTCTGGATCTGTCTCAACAAGCATCGAAACCATTAGCAGGTGACGAGCGACCATCTCCTGGTTCTCATCGCTGAGAGTCTTGAGCTGGGCTCTGACGGAAATGTGAAGGTCCTCGGCGAGGATTTCGTCTGGAATCAGTGGAAAGTCAAACTTCGGCCGAGTATCCTCGCGCTTTTCGCGGTCATCTCGCCTTGGGGCCGAGCTCCTAGGCCTACCGTCTCGACCTGGCCGATCGCCACCTGGGCGAGGTTTTCCCTTGCCCTTGAAGCCTCTGGAGGGTGCGCCAGATCCGCCCTTGCGCTCGGGCCTTTGGCCCCTTGGTTTATCCATGATTCTCCAGTTATTAAATAGAAAAGGCCACCCTCTCGGGTGGCCATTTCTAAAGTAAGTCCGGCGGTGTCCTACTCTCCCACAAGGTCCCCCTTGCAGTACCATCGGCGCTGAGAGTCTTAGCTTCCGGGTTCGGAATGAGACCGGGCGTTTCCCTCTCGCTATGGCCGCCGAAACACTATTGAGTTTTTTAGTCTTTCGAAGATCTTTGTCTTCGGTTCTCGACCGTAACTCGAGAACCACACAGTGGACGCATTGCAGAAAAAATAGTGATTTATCAAGTTATCGGGCTATTAGTACGGGTCAGCTCCATGCCTTTCAGCACTTCCACATCCCGCCTATCAACGCAGTAATCTAGCTGCGGCCCTCTCGACATAAAGTCATGGAAATCTCATCTTGAAGCAGGCTTCCCGCTTAGATGCTTTCAGCGGTTATCCCTCCCAAACGTAGCTAATCAGCGGTGCCCTTGGCAGGACAACTGACACACCAGAGGTTTGTCCAACCCGGTCCTCTCGTACTAGGGTCAGGTCTTCTCAAATTTCCTACGCGCGCAGAGGATAGAGACCGAACTGTCTCACGACGTTCTGAACCCAGCTCGCGTGCCGCTTTAATGGGCGAACAGCCCAACCCTTGGGACCGACTACAGCCCCAGGATGCGACGAGCCGACATCGAGGTGCCAAACCTTGCCGTCGATATGGACTCTTGGGCAAGATAAGCCTGTTATCCCCGAGGTACCTTTTATCCGTTGAGCGACAGCGCTTCCACAAGCCACTGCCGGATCACTAGTCCCGACTTTCGTCCCTGCTCGACTTGTCAGTCTCACAGTCAAGCTCCCTTGTGCACTTACACTCGACACCTGATTACCAACCAGGCTGAGGGAACCTTTGGGCGCCTCCGTTACTTTTTAGGAGGCAACCGCCCCAGTTAAACTACCCACCAGGCACTGTTCCAGAACCGGATTACGGTTCGTGGTTAGATATCCAGGGCTACAAGAGTGGTATTTCAACAATGACTCCACGAGAACTGGCGTCCTCGCTTCATAGTCTCCCACCTATCCTACACAAGCAGCACCGAACACCAATACCAAGCTATAGTAAAGGTCACGGGGTCTTTTCGTCCTTCTGCGCGTAATGAGCATCTTCACTCATAGTGCAATTTCGCCGAGTTCGTGGTTGAGACAGTTGAGAAGTCGTTACGCCATTCGTGCAGGTCGGAACTTACCCGACAAGGAATTTCGCTACCTTAGGATGGTTATAGTTACCACCGCCGTTTACTGGGGCTTAAATTCCGAGCTTTGCAATAAATTGCTAACCCGTCCTCTTAACCTTCCAGCACCGGGCAGGCGTCAGTCCGTATACATCGTCTTGCGACTTCGCACGGACCTGTGTTTTTGATAAACAGTCGCTACTCACTGGTCTCTGCGGCCATACAGCGCTTCTGGAGTAAATCCATACACGCCTCAGGCGCCCCTTCTCCCGAAGTTACGGGGCCATTTTGCCGAGTTCCTTAACCACGATTCTCTCGATCTCCTTAGTATTCTCTACCTGACTACCTGAGTCGGTTTGGGGTACGGGCAGCTTGAACCTCACGTCGATGCTTTTCTTGGCAGCTTAGGATCACCCACTTCGTCCGTAAGGACTCATCATCAGATCTCAGGCTATGTGAGAGACGGATTTGCCTATCTCTCGCCCTACATCCTTAAACGGGGACAACCATCGCCCCGCGGAGGCTACCTTCCTGCGTCACACCTGTTAATACGTTAACCGCACCAATTTAGGGTCGTGAACTAGCTCCAATCCACCACCCGAAGGCTTCAGACTGGAATTCGCGCACTTAGCATTATTGGGTTAGTTTGGTCGGTTCTTCGCCGGTACGGGAATATCAACCCGTTGTCCATCGACTACGCCTGTCGGCCTCGTCTTAGGTCCCGACTTACCCAGGGCGGATTAGCCTGGCCCTGGAACCCTTAGTCTTTCGGAGTGCGGGTTTCTCACCCGCATTTCGCTACTCATTCCTGAATTCTCACTCGTGTGGCATCCACGGCTGGTTCACACCGCCGCTTCGCTCGCCACACGACGCTCTCCTACCCATCTGTACGCCTGGACCTTACGGCCGGGCAATGTACAAATGCCACAACTTCGGAGGTCTGCTTGAGCCCCGTTATATTGTCGGCGCGGAATCACTTGACCAGTGAGCTATTACGCACTCTTTTAATGGTGGCTGCTTCTAAGCCAACATCCTGGTTGTCTGTGCAACTCCACATCCTTTTCCACTTAGCAAACGCTTGGGGTCCTTAGTTGGTGGTCTGGGCTGTTTCCCTTTCGACTACGAAGCTTATCCCCCGCAGTCTCACTGCCTTGCTCTCACTCTCTGGCATTCGGAGTTTGGCTGACGTCAGTAACCTTTTAGGGCCCATCGGCCATCCAGTAGCTCTACCTCCAGAGAGAAACACAAGACGCTGCACCTAAATGCATTTCGGAGAGAACCAGCTATCACGAGGTTTGATTGGCCTTTCACCCCTATCCACAGCTCATCCCCTCCATTTTCAACTGAAGTGGGTTCGGTCCTCCACGACGTCTTACCGTCGCTTCAACCTGGCCATGGATAGATCACCTCGCTTCGGGTCTAGGACCTGCGACTGAATCGCCCTATTCAGACTCGCTTTCGCTACGCCTACCCCTCTCGGGTTAAGCTCGCCACAGATCGCTAACTCTCAGGATCATTCTTCAAAAGGCACGCTGTCACCAGAACAAGCTGGCTCCAACGGTTTGTAAGCACACGGTTTCAGGTACTATTTCACTCCCCTCCCGGGGTACTTTTCACCTTTCCCTCACGGTACTTGTCCGCTATCGGTCAATAGGTAGTATTTAGGCTTACGAGGTGGTCCTCGCAGATTCGCACAGAATTTCACGGGTTCCGTACTACTTGGGATACTTCTCGAGCGGCTGCAGCGTTTCGACTACGGGGTTCGCACCCTCTATGACTGATCGTTCAAGATCATTCGTCTACACAACATACCTACTCTTGCAGATCGGCAGAACTGCTGAAAAGTCCCACAACCCCAAACATGCAACGCCTGCCGGCTATCACACATGATTGGTTTAGCCTCTTCCGCGTTCGCTCGCCACTACTAACGGAATCACTGTTGTTTTCTCTTCCTGTGGGTACTGAGATGTTTCACTTCCCCACGTTCCCTCTACCTGCCCTATACATTCAGGCAGGAGTAACCAGATCGAGTCTGGCTGGGTTTCCCCATTCGGAAATCCTCGGATCAGGGCCCGCTTATCGGCTCCCCGAGGCTTATCGCAGATTGCTACGTCCTTCTTCGGCTCCTATTGCCAAGGCATCCACCGTGTGCTCTTTGAAACTTGACACACTATTTTGTTTGACCTGGATAAATCCAGGTCAGATGCTTTGCGTCCACTATGTAGTTCTCAAATTACGGGCGGTCTCAGTGCACCCGGTTTCCCGGTTACAAAGAGCCAAAAGACCCTAAAGGCTTTTCTAAACCTTTATGGCCCTCGGTTATCTTCCGATCCCCGAGGACCCAACAGCGTGCTGATCAATTCTCTTGTCCAAATCCGTTCCAACCCCGGGGGGCGTACTTGTGAAATGGTCTTGATTACAAATCCAATGTGATGTTCCACCCATGAGCTAACCAGGTAAGGACGTGTGCCTTACGTCTGGCTCTCTATGAGAGGCGCGAGCCTCTCGAGATGCTCCTTAGAAAGGAGGTGATCCAGCCGCACCTTCCGGTACGGCTACCTTGTTACGACTTAGTCCCAATCACCAATCCCACCTTCGACGGCTCCCTCCTTGCGGTTAGGCCACCGGCTTCGGGTGTTATCGACTTTCGTGACTTGACGGGCGGTGTGTACAAGGCCCGGGAACGTATTCACCGTAGCGTTGCTGATCTACGATTACTAGCGACTCCGACTTCATGAGGTCGAGTTGCAGACCTCAATCCGAACTGAGACCGGCTTTTTGGGATTCGCTCCACCTTGCGGTATTGCAGCCCTCTGTACCGGCCATTGTAGCATGCGTGAAGCCCAAGACATAAGGGGCATGATGATTTGACGTCATCCCCACCTTCCTCCGAGTTGACCCCGGCAGTATCCCATGAGTTCCCACCATTACGTGCTGGCAACATAGGACGAGGGTTGCGCTCGTTGCGGGACTTAACCCAACATCTCACGACACGAGCTGACGACAACCATGCACCACCTGTATAGAGACCTTGCGGGGAGTGCATTTCTGCACTTTTCCTCTATATGTCAAGCCTTGGTAAGGTTCTTCGCGTTGCATCGAATTAATCCGCATGCTCCGCCGCTTGTGCGGGCCCCCGTCAATTCCTTTGAGTTTTAGCCTTGCGGCCGTACTCCCCAGGCGGGGTGCTTAATGTGTTAACTTCGTCACGGACCACGTGGAATGTGGCCCACAGCTAGCACCCACCGTTTACGGCGTGGACTACCAGGGTATCTAATCCTGTTCGCTCCCCACGCTTTCGCTCCTCAGCGTCAGTTACGGCCCAGAGATGTGCCTTCGCCATTGGTGTTCCTCCTGATATCTGCGCATTCCACCGCTACACCAGGAATTCCCATCTCCCCTACCGCACTCTAGCCTGCCCGTACCCACTGCAAGTCCAAGGTTGAGCCTTGGATTTTCACAGCAGACGTGACAAACCGCCTACGAGCTCTTTACGCCCAATAATTCCGGACAACGCTTGCACCCTACGTATTACCGCGGCTGCTGGCACGTAGTTAGCCGGTGCTTTTTCTGCAGGTACCGTCACTTTCGCTTCTTC
>JADHKY010000027.1 GCA_016780945.1 Aquiluna sp.
CAAGCTCGGCCTCGACTGTTGGGAAGGCGTCAATCAAACTCTGCGGCAGCGGGACTACGTAGTCAGTCCACTCGGTAGGATCAGTCACCTTGAGCTTGCCTTCGGCAGTTATCACGAAGGTGTCGCCGGAAGGACTTGAGACGAAGCCGCGAATAGTGTCTGGATGCATGGTCGAGGCCACCGCCTGCAACTCCATCGTTACACCGGTCTGGGTGAACCAGCGCGAAAGGTTGGTAGCTCCCAGGAGGCTAGCTACGAAGCGGTAGGTCTTGCCGCCAGAGGCGATGAGCATGTCATTGGTTCCGGTTAGGCCAAACATCACAAGCTCTGACGCCAGTGCGCTTCCTGGCTGGACAGAGGTGATTTGCTCGATGGTCATCGAGACCGTTGGCGAGTTTTCTGCTCCGACGGTGCTCAGTGCCAGAGGGTCAACGACCACTCGTGAGCTTGCGTTTTCAATCCAATACCGGGTTCCATCTGGCTGCTCAATGAGCCTGGAGAGCACTCCCCCATCCTGGAACTGGGTGAGCTGGAGTGAGGTGAGGCCAACTGCCAGGTTGCAGTCCTGGCCATATTGGGCAGCTACCTGGCAGTCATTGATCGCGTACTTATGCGAGTCGACTAGAAGATAGCGCTGCTGGGTGCTCAGATCCATTGCAATCTGGCCCATGTCCCCGGAGCTTTCGAAGCTGTCGAGGTAAGGCTGAGATATCTCTCCGAGTGGGCCAAGTGGGGCAAGAGAAGCCAAAACTCGTGCATCTGTAACGCGGTACTTTTTGTTGTCGACCATCAAGAAGGTCTCGCTGGAGGCCGACTTCAGCAGGTAGCCACCTGCAACCGGTGAGCCAAACCAGTCGTGGTAGAAGCGCCAGAAGTTCCTGTTGCCGTAAGCCGAGCAGCTATCGCCGGAGCCGTAGAGGTTATTCAGAGCTGCGGCATTAGGGGTATATGGAGTGTAGTAGTAGAGGTTTGCGGTCGCCTGGTTCTGAAGCAGGAAGCTCTTGGTGCCACACGACGACTTGGGGTTGAAGCGCATCGCTACAGTTCTGCCTGGCTTCCAGTAAGTAAAAGAACCCTCAGGGTTTCCGTACCAGATCAGCTGCTTGCTGGCGCGGTAGATCTGGTTGAACAATCCGACGTAGACCTTGCCGCAAATACCGGGGTCCGAATCTGGACAGCCGAACCCCATTGCGGCCCGATACATGTAGTCAGTGGGCTTGGTCGAGGTAACCAGACCCTGCTCTTTTTGGAGCGTGGTGATTATGACCTTGGGGTTTATGCCGCAGGCGTTTGCGACCGCGTGAATCACTTCAGCAGCGGTTGCCTGGGGCTTTGCAGGAATTGCCGCACAAGGACCCACCTCTTCGGGCGTGGTCGCAGGAGTCTCAGGAATGTCGATGCGAATGTTCTTGAGGCAGTCAATCGCCGGATCTTCTGCACGACAGGTTTCAACCCTGGAGTCCAAAAATGCCTGGATCTCCTCAACGGTCATGGAGCCAAAGTCAAAGAAGACGCTGTCGCTAATGATCAACCCAGGATCGAAGGCGCTGCCCGGAGGAGCAGCCTCGGCAGGCTGGGGGGCCGAAAGGCCAACAAAACCGACCGCAACCATGAAGGCCGCGGTAAACATCGCAAAGAGCCTACGCACTAGGGAATCACCACCGATGTGGCGGGTGAAGTGCCGAAGTGGAACTCGGAGTCATAGCTCACAGTTACCACGCCATTTCCGCTGGGCAGCTCGCTAAGTGGGAACTCGATTGGGAAACACTGGGTGTAGTCCGAGGAGGGTTCCGCTCGAACTTCAAGTTCCTTCTCGACATCCGAACCAATAAATCGCATCTTGCACATTCCGCCAGACTCGCTGAGACCGGGGATCTGTGCCACAACCGTGAGCACACCAAAGTCAGGCTCGGCTACCGCCATGATGATTGTCACTTCGGTCTGGACCTTCTCAATCTCGGGTTCCTCGGTCTCGGTAGGCTCTGGCTCTGCCGAGGCTTCTATCTCTGTATCCGTCGGCTCCGGCTCAGCTGTTACGGTTTCTGTCTCTGTAGGAACAGCCGACATTGTCGGCTCCTCTGGCAGCTCAGTTGCTCCCCAGTTCGGGTAAAAAACGCTGCACGCTGAAAGAATCAGGAGGGTAGCGCTAGCTAGCGCGAGTGCGCGAAACCTAGGCATAGCTCACCTCCAGCCACCTTCAACCTTAGGTTGAGATTCTGAAAAAACGCTGATGCGATTTGGTGTTTTGAACTAATGAGAAATGGCTGAGAATGGCCTGATTACAGGCTGGATTTCAGATTTTCGTTCTTTACGCCCACCTGGATTTCGAGCTGAGCTCGATAGTCATCTAATTTGGCGAGCAGCTTGGCATCTGAGGTGCCGAGAATCTTCAGAGCCAATAGTCCTGCATTCTTGGCTCCATCTATGGAAACCGTTGCCACTGGGACCCCAGCCGGCATCTGCACGATCGACAGTAGCGAGTCCATACCCTCCAGGTGATTCAGTGCAACGGGCACGCCAATCACGGGCAGTGAGGTGATTGAGGCCAGCATTCCGGGAAGGTGGGCGGCACCGCCCGCCCCAGCAATAATTACCTTGGTGCCCTTCTCGGCTGCGGCCTTGCCCCAGCTGAGCATCTTTTCAGGGGTTCGGTGAGCACTTAGGACCTCGACCTCGGACTCAACACCAAATTCATCGAGCACGACCTTGGCCTGCTCCATGATCCGCCAGTCGCTGTCGGAGCCCATAACTATTGCTACAAGTGCCATTTGCTAAGTCTAAGCCTCTCCGTAAATCAGGCTTCTGGCCTTTCGGCCAGTCTCCAAAAGCTCTTCATGATTGCTACCAAGCACCGTCAGGTGACCCATCTTGCGACCCAACCTGGCTGTCTTTTGGTAGAGGTGGAAGCTCACCGAGGGATACCTGGCCATAGCGGTTGGGTAGTGCTCGTAGAAGGAGTTCTTATCATCCACTCCCAATAGGTTCACCATCACCGCAAAGCCACCCCGCATGCCCGTGTCCCCCAAAGGCAGGTCTAATACCGCCCTGAGGTGCTGCTCAAACTGGGAGGTATTAGATCCCTCAATGGAGAAGTGGCCAGAGTTGTGAGGACGCATTGCAAGCTCGTTTACTAATAGCGAGCCATCGGCTAGAACAAACATCTCGACCGCCATCACTCCTGTGACACCTAAGCCGTTCGCAATCGAGTGGGTAATATCGGCTGCTGGTTCGCTGAGCGAGAGCGAGGGGTAGGGGGCGATAACCTCCGAGCAGACTCCGCCGGACTGTATCGTCTGCACCAGCGGCCAGGTCTTTGCCTCACCCGAGGGTCGCCTAGCGATCAGCTGAGCTGCCTCGGAGAGAAAATCCACCTTCTGCTCGGCCAGCAGGCTGCCGCCGAAACTCTCCAAATTCTCAAGCCAGTCGCTGACCTCAGCTGCCGAGGAAACAACTCTTACTCCCTTGCCGTCATAGCCGCCAATCGGCGTCTTGACAACGATCTTGGGTCCATGGATCCCTATGAATTGCTCAAGCTCTTGGGGTGAGGTAATTTCGGCCCAATTCGGCTGCGGCAAGCCAAGTTCAGCCAGCTTTTTCCGCATCACAAGCTTGTTTTGGGCGTGAATCAGCGCTGCCGGACCCGGTCTAACATTCACGCCCTCGGCCTCTAACTGGCGAAGAAGCTCGGTTGGCACGTGCTCGTGGTCAAAAGTGATGACATCAACGTCCTTGGCAAATTCACGAAGCTGGGCAAGGTCGGTGTAATCGCCCACCTTTGTCACAGCACCGTGCGCAGAGGAACCCTCAGACTCCGCGAAAACTGCCAGGTTTATACCAAGTGCGATCGCGGCAGGCTGCATCATGCGCGCGAGCTGGCCACCGCCTATGACCCCAACTGTTTGCATGTAGCCTCCGACCGCTAGTTTCGCAGATGCCAAACGTCTGCCGCGCTGACAAGGTGTGTTTCTGACCCTTCAATAAGAAGCCGGCCATCCGACTCGATCGAAACCGCGGTCCCAACAACCTCTTCGCCGGAGGGCATGATGGCCCTGACTTTCACGCCGACTGTCACCGATGTTGAGCGAATCAACCCAAGGGCAAAGTCGTTGCCCCCTGAAAGCCAATCAGACCAACCTGCTCGGAGCTCGGCCAGGACCATTGATAACGCGCCGTCAAAGTCGGCACTGGCAAAGTCGCCTACCGCACATGCGGTATCGGGCGCACCCTGTTGCCGCTCTAGGTTGATGCCGATTCCGGCAATTACCCCTTGGTCTGTCAGCTCAGAGAGCACTCCGCAAATTTTCTTACCGTCAATCAGCACATCGTTTGGCCACTTCACCCCGGCGTCTTTTCCAGTAATTGTCGAAAGCGCTCTTGCAACACAGCTTCCGACAAACAGCGGAACAAGTCCCTGCTCAACATTTTTGGTTGGCTCAAGCAGCACAGACAGCGATATCGATGTGCCCGGTTCAGAAACCCAAGATCTCTCGAGGCGACCTCTGCCTGCAGTCTGCTCCGCTGCCACCACAGCAAAAAGATCTGGCTTCGCCGATGTCATCATTAGTCTCGCCAGCTCAAGATTGGTGGAGTCGACGCTTTCTAGAAACACCAGCGACGCATCAACTGCAAGCGACTTCTCGAGATTCACAACTAAACGATATCGCAAGGCTGAAAATTGTAGGTTTTCAAGACGAATGGTCAGTCTCTTTGTTGAATCCATGCAAGAAATGGCCAAATATCAGCAATAAAGTAGGAGGGCTAGTAAGGAGCAATTTGAACGAGCCAGATCTAAGCACCACTGCCGGAAAAATAGCCGACCTAAAAAAGCGCTATCACGAAGCCGTTCACGCAGCCGGTGAGGCGGCCACCGAAAAGCAGCACGCAAAGGGCAAGAAGACCGCGCGTGAGCGCGTTGAGATGCTGCTCGATGATGGCTCCTTCGTTGAGGTTGACGAGTTCGTTCGCCACCGCGCCAGCTCCTTTGGCATGGACGCCAAGCGTCCCTACGGCGACTCGGTGGTCACAGGCTTTGGAACCATTCACGGCCGTCAGGTGGCCGTCTACTCCCAAGATTTCACCATCTTTGGCGGCTCCCTCGGTGAGGCAGCCGGAAACAAGATCATCAAAATTATGGAGCTGGCCATCAAGTCTGGAGTTCCAATAATTGGAATACTCGACTCAGGTGGCGCGAGAATTCAGGAGGGTGTAATTGCCCTTGGTAAGTATGGAGAGATCTTCCGTCTGAATACTCACGCCTCCGGCGTGATACCGCAGATCTCAATCATCATGGGGCCCGCCGCGGGAGGCGCCGTCTACTCACCAGCCCTTACCGACTTTGTGATCATGGTCGACAAGACCTCGAATATGTTCGTCACGGGACCGGATGTGATCAAGACCGTCACCGGTGAGGACGTTGGTATGGAGGAGCTCGGTGGCGCTAGAGCCCACAACGAGACCAGCGGCGTTGCCCACTACCTCGCAAGCGACGAGGATGACGCCATTGACTATGTTCAGTCTCTAGTTGGCTTTCTGCCAGAGAACAATCTCTCCGACGCCATCACCTACCAATCTGAGGCAGAGCTTGAGATCACCGACGAGGACCAGGCGCTAAACACCCTGATTCCAGATTCTCCAAACCAGCCCTACGACATGCAAACCGTAATCAGAGCGGTAGTCGACGAGGGAGAATTCCTTGAGATTCAGCCGCTCTATGCGCCAAACATCATCGTGGGGTTTGCAAGGGTAGACGGACAGTCTGTTGGCATAGTGGCAAATCAACCGCTGCAGATGGCGGGAACTCTGAACATTAATGCCGGAGAAAAGGCCGCCAGGTTTGTGCGCTTCTGCGACGCTTTCTCAATCCCAATTCTGACTTTCGTGGACGTGCCGGGCTACCTCCCCGGCACCGACCAGGAGTGGGCAGGAGTGATTCGTCGCGGTGCCAAGCTGCTATACGCCTATGCGGAGGCAACGGTGCCGCTGATTACTGTCATAACTCGCAAGGCCTACGGTGGCGCATATATCGTCATGGGCTCTAAGCAGCTCGGTGCAGACATCAACCTTGCTTGGCCAACCGCAGAGATTGCGGTGATGGGCGGACAGGGAGCTGTGAACATTCTTTTTAGAGACAAGATCAAAGAGGCCGAGGCCTCGGGTGCCGATATTGCCAAGGTCAGAGATGAGCTGGCCAAGGAGTACACCTACAACGTTGCAAGCCCATTCCTAGCTGCAGAGCGCGGCGAGCTTGATGGCATCATCGAACCGGCCGGCACCAGAGGGGCAATCATTCGTTCACTGCGTGCACTCAAGACCAAGCGCTCAACGCTTCCTCCCAAGAAGCACGGAAACATCCCTCTCTAATGAAGCAAGACACACCGCAAGAAATCCAGCAGCTCATCAGAGTCAAAGGTGGAACGCCGGAAGAAAAGGCTGCCGCGCTTGCAGTTGTTGAGGCGGCAATCATTGAGTCTAGAAAGCTTGGAAGAGTTGCCCTGGGTTCCCCAAAGACCTCCTGGCATAAGGACTCCGGTCTCCTTAGAACAGGCGTGGACGCCAAGTGGGGCAAAAAGCTTCGCTAGGTTCGTCCCCCAAAGTGATGAAGCCAAATTTGGTCCAAAGTCTTTTGCGCTCAGGCGCTTAGTGGTTTTCTTGAACCACGAACCTCGATCGGCTGCAAGGGGCCGGAGGTTCCGCACCTAGTGCGGGGGTAGATGGGGCGACATTAGTCGCCCCATTACATTTTTGCAGAGCCGGCGCCTAGATTCGGATAAACAAATCGGGGCTGTCAGATTCTTTTCTAATGGCTGCCATGCTGACCCGCCAGGAGTCTCCCTTCGCAGCTCTGATCACGACCTTGCCGGCCTTCACCCCTTTGAGCCTCGATGCAACCTCCCACAGGTAGGGCGTGCGGTCCTCTTGGCTTAGATCGTCAAGTCCTCCATCGTCCAGTAGCTGAACCTCTATGCCACGCATTCTTGCGTTTCTGGTTTCGCTGACCACGTCTATCGAAAGGAGGTTCCTACCTCTAATTTGGTCACGCAGCTCAGCCTCGGTCAGCTGGGCCTTGAGCCTTTCAGCCTTAGTTAGGTTGCCTTTAGAGTCGGAGATTTTCTCTAGCAGGGGCAGCACTTCCTTTAGGGTTTGGTTTAGTCGCTCAGTTCGCTCTGTTCGCGCAGCGCTTGAGGCGGCCGTTGCGGTATCAATGGCCAGTGCCCTCCTTCGAAACTCCTCCGCGCTCTTGGAACTTGAGCCCAGAGCCCAGGATGCAGCCTGAGCGGTTGCGACCAAAAGAAGTGCTCCGACTAACCCTGAGTTGAAGATCACATCCGGCCCGCCCCACTCAATGACCTCAAGCGAGGTGATAGCTAGAGCAATCCAGGCGAGAACCGCAAACTTACGAATAGTCACGATTGCTAGCAGTGTTCCAATCGCGGCTATGTGCCAGGTGGTGTAGCTTCCCTGTCTGACCTCTCCGAGGGCCGCAAAAATAAGCTGCGGCAGTGAAATCGAAACGATAAGCACAATTGCGGCCGAGACCGCTCTCATTTTGAGGCCACTCTTGTCAAAGGTGGCCAATAGAAGCGCAGAGAGGTATGCGATTAGTCCAACAATGGCGAAGGCCGGATTCTGGTATTCACCCAAAAACAGAAAACCCAGGAGCGCGTGGTAGAGCCCAAAAAGAATTGCAACTGCTGCCAGAGCCAGCCTCGAGAGCCTAATCACGCGGCCACCTCATAACTACCTGAGTTCCTTTTCCTGGACCCGAGTCGATCTCCACCTTGCCCCCAACAGATTCAACTCGAGCTCTGATCGAGGTGCTGATGCCAATACGGTTTCTTGAAACCCGATCAGTCCTGAAGCCCGCACCGTCGTCTGCCACCGTGAACCTAAGTCCCCCATTTTTTAGAGCCTCAAGAGTGAGGGTGATTTCTTTAGCCTTGGAGTGCTGAATGGCATTGTCTAGTGCCTGAAGGCTGGCCTCCGTGAGGGCTTGTGCAGCCTCAGGGTTTAGCTTTGCGGCACTGGCCCCACTGCTGTGAGTCTGCACTCGCCCATCGAGCTTGCTGGCGGCGCTCTCAAGAGCCTTGAAGAGGCCAAGCGAGCTCACCTCGGTTTCTGTTGTGTCTGGCTCCCTGGCTTCGAGCAGAGCTGTAATTGCATTTGTCGCACTCTTGGCCGCATCCTCTTGCGCAGCTTGGGAGTCGGCCCTTGCAGCAAGAATCAACGTGTGCAGCACCTGGTCGTGAACCAGTGCATCCAGCCGCTGTCGTTCCCTCTCAACCGCATCAGTTTTGGCCTGGGTTAGAGCGCTCATGATGGCATCTGAGTTTGCCTTGTCAACAGAAGCGAACCCCTCGCGAACTAATGCGACAAGACCAACAATTGCCAGACTAAAGACCAGCAGGTAGGAACCATCAAGCAGAGCTTCGAGCTCTCCGGCCAGCACTGGGCTCTGAAGACTTACCCAAACCCAGCTGCCCGAGGTGAGCGGAAGGTACCAAAGCCACACCTTTCGTGAGTGAGAGGTTGCCACAAGAATCATGGCCATGCCCACACTCCACCAAACCCAGGGACGCTCAAACCCACTCTCATGAAAGTCCGGGGCATGAGTTAGCGGAACCATCCAAATTGCAACAAGAACCACAAGTCCGTGCACCAGACCCCAGGGTCGAGAGCGATCAAACAGGACCGCTGAGATTAGAAAGGCTGCTGCACTGAGAATGACTATCGCCAGAACCAAGTCACTCCTTGGATTCGTGAAGCCAGACTGACCTATCGCGTTTGCCACAACTTCAATCCCTGAGACAAATAGGGCAGCAGAAGAGATTCTGCGAATCCACGTCTCGAGACGGTTACTAGCTATGGATGCCAGCGGTTTCACTAAAGCAAGTCTCCCGATATCAGGCCGTCTTCAACCGCACGCTTAAAGAGATCGACTTTGGTGGCGGCCTCCCTGCCAAGTTTTGCGTATTTCACCCGCACCCGATCGATGTGCTCCTTTGCCGAGCTGGGCTTTATCTGAAGTTGAAAGGCAACCTGCTTGAGGCTCATCCCCGACGCGTAGAGCGAGAGCACCTCTGTTTCGCGGGCTGAAAGGTTTGCCTCTTTGAAAAGACTGTCTGCATCGATGGTCGCGCTGGTTTCGGCGTTATTCAAAATTGCCCCATCAGCAGCCAGCCGAATGGCTTCCATCAAGTCCTCGACCGGTTGCGACTTGGGGACAATCGCCGTAGCGCCGGCTCTGACCGCTGCGCGCATCAGGTTTGGCTTGTCCGCAATTGAGAAGATCAAGACTGCAGCGCCAGTCGCGACAATTCGCTCAACGTTTTCTGCGACCAGGGAGCCATCGGCAAGGCTGAGGTCGGTAACCACCACTTGGCATTCGCGAGCACCGATCTGCTCCAGAAGCTCAGTGACGGTTGGTGCAGAACCAATAAGGTCAAAATCATTTTTCTCGCAGGCTGCTGCAAATCCGAGGCGAACTGCCTCGTGGTCGTCAACGATCGCAACCTGGACGCTCATGTTCTTAGATTACTGAGCCTAAGTGTTGCCAAAGTTTCGAAGTGGTGGGTGTGGGGGAAGATATCGAAGGCCTCTAGAGATTCAAGCTCGTATCCAGCCTCGCGAAGCAGTCCAATGTCTCTGGCTAGGGCCACCGGATCGCATGCCACATAAACAATATGCTTTGCCTTTAGCCGAACCAGCTGATTAATCACCTTGGTTGCCGCTCCCGATCGAGGCGGGTCTAGGACAACGGTGGATATCTCTTTTTCCCTTGCGCGAAGGTAGACAAGGACATCAGATTTCTCAAAACTGAGATTCTTCATTCCCTTAGCGGAGCTCTTGCCCGACTGAACTGCGGCCTCTGCGAGCTCAACGGCATGAACCTTAGACTCCGGAAAACGCGCTGCGATATTTGCGGCAAACAATCCGGCTCCCGCATAGAGATCAAGAACCTCAGAACCAGGTTCGAGTTCACCTAGGTGCGCAAGAACGCCATCGAGTAAAACCTTGGGGGCAAGTCCGTGGGCCTGCCAAAAGACCCCTGGCTTCAGATCGAAGACTCGGCCACCAACTACCTCGGTAATAACCTTTGACCCGCCGATTTCACCATCGATAGACCACTGCAGAGAGTCTGGCGAGGAGGCGATGAAAATCTTCTTTTTACCAGGGAAGCGCCTTGTATGAAGCCCGAGCTCATTTATCTCCTGGTTTGCAAGCGGCAACGAGGTGACTGGGATTACGTCATTCGAACGCGATCCCTTCACGCCAACGGTGCCGTCGGGTGCGACGTGGAGCTGAACTCTGGTTCGGTAGCCAAGACCGTCTGAGTCGTCGACGGCCACAACCTTGGGTGAGAGGTCAAGTCCGGCCATGCGTGAGAGGGCCTCGGAGAGAATCTCTGACTTGATGCGCCGCTGCTCTTCAAGCTCGATGTGGCCAAAGTCGGCACCACCAGCCCCTGAGTTGGCCTCAGGCCAGAAATGATCCCTGCGTTGCTCGCTGGCCTCTAGGACCCTGGTGACCCGCGCCCTAAGGAAGCTCTTGGCCTCCTCGGTTATCTCAGCCTCAACGAGTTCGCCCGGCAGAGCCCCTTCAACGAGAACCACCTTGCCTTCCGGCCTTGCAACAAAGACGCCGCCATGCGCGGCCTTTTCGATACGGAGAGTTATGGTCACCGGCTAAGTGTTCCACAGCTAGCCTTGAACCGTGCCACTAATAACCCTTGCCTCTACCTCCTCTGGAAGAAAAAAGCTCCTCGAGGACGCAGGTATCGACTTTCTCACACTTGCTCCTGGCGTCGACGAGGAGGCTCTTGTTGAGAAGGAGAAGCCCGCAGGTGTGTGCGAGATGACCCTGCTGCTTGCAAGAGCGAAGGCGATCGAGGGAGCTAAAAGTGCGAACACGCGACTTGTGCTCGGATGCGACAGCGCCCTGGAGTTTGAAGGTCAGAATCTTGGTAAACCACTGACGAAGGACCTGGCCACAAAGCGCTGGCAAGAAATGCGAGGCAAATCTGGCTATCTACATTCCGGCCATCACCTGATGGACAAAGAGAGCGGGGAGTCGAGATCGGTCTGCTCTAAGACCCTGGTCTTCTTCGCCGATCTCAGCGACAGCGAAATTGAAGCGTATGTAGAAAGCGGTGAGCCGCTCAATGTTGCTGGAAGTTTCACAATTGATGGTCGCGGTGGGCCCTTTATCGAGCGGATTGAAGGCGATTACCACACAGTGGTCGGGCTTTCGCTGGTTGAGCTTCGCAAGATGCTCCGAGAGCTGGGTCACGACATCACGAGCCTCTGGAGATAAACGCAACAAAACCGCAATTTTTTTGTTGAGTACTCATAAATCCCAGCTGGAAAGTGGCAATAAGCTATCGGATTATGGCCCAGAAGCGGATAACCAAAGTCCTCATCGCCAACCGAGGTGAGATTGCGGTCAGGGTTATCCGAGCAGCCAGGGATAGCGGGATTTCGACCGTTGCCGTCTATGCAGACTCCGACCGCGACGCCCAGCACTCCAAGCTCGCCGATGAGGCGTACGCGCTGCAGGGTGAAACCGCTGCCGAGACCTATCTTGTAATCGAAAAACTTCTCAGCATCGCCTCGCGATCAGGGGCCGACGCTGTGCACCCCGGATACGGCTTCCTCTCCGAGAATGCCGATTTTGCCAGGGCTGTGATCGCGGCAGGTCTTATTTGGATCGGGCCAAGCCCAGAGGCAATCGAACAGCTCGGAGACAAGGTTTCCGCCAGAAAAGTGGCCCAGAAGGTCGGTGCACCGCTCGCCCCAGGAACCATCAACCCGGTCTCAGATGTCTCCGAGGTGGAGTCGTTTGTGAAGGAGCACGGCCTTCCGGTAGCAATCAAGGCCGCCTACGGCGGCGGCGGTCGAGGGATCAAGATTGTTCGCGAAAAAGGCGAGATTACCGAGGCTTTTGAGTCAGCGACCCGAGAGGCCGTTGCGGCATTCGGGCGCGGCGAATGCTTTATTGAGAAGTACCTAGACAAGCCCCGTCACGTTGAGACGCAGTGTCTTGCCGACACCCACGGCAACGTCGTGGTGGTTTCCACCCGAGACTGCTCGCTTCAGCGCAGACATCAAAAACTAATTGAAGAGGCTCCCGCGCCATTTCTCTCCAAGGAGCAAGAGAGCGAGCTCTACGAGTCCTCCAAAGCCATCCTCAAAGAGGTTGGTTATGTCGGTGCTGGCAC
>JADHKY010000028.1 GCA_016780945.1 Aquiluna sp.
GTCGTGCTGGACCAGCAGAACCAGGTCGTTAGAGCATCGCCAGGTGCTGTGCAGTTTGGTTTGGTTCAAAACCGCAGACTCATCCACGCAGCACTGGTACAGCTTGCAGAAGATGCCAAGAAGGCATCGGGGGCGGTCTCCCTCGACATTGAGCTCGAGACTGGATTGAGGCGCGACACTGTCTGGGTCCACGCTAGAGCCGCAAAGTTTGGCGAGCGCTACGTCATGCTCTTGGTCGACGACCGAACTGATTCTCGGAAGCTCGAGGAGACCAGGCGCGACTTCGTGGCAAACGTCTCCCACGAACTAAAGACCCCAATCGGTGCGATCAGCCTGCTGACCGAGGCGATCTCTGGCGCTACCGACGACCCCGAAACCATCCAGAAGTTTGCAGAGTCCTTGCAGCGCGAATCACAGCGGCTTGCCAATATCGTTCAGGAGCTCATAGAGCTCTCAAGGGTTCAGGGGGCCAAGCTGTCCGAGACCAGTGGCGATCTCGATCTTGCAACCGTTATTGCCGATGCGGTTGATAGAAACATGGTGCTAGCCGAGCAGCACTCCATCAAGCTGGCATCCAGCGCTGTGGGTCCCGTGAAGATGTTTGGCGACTACGAAATGCTCACCACCGCTGTGAAGAATCTGGTTGAGAACGCAATTGTCTACTCTGAGCCCGGTGGCCAGGTAGGCGTTGGCCTGAGGGTCGTGGACTCGGTAGCTGAGATTGCTGTCACTGACTCCGGAATCGGAATCCCCGAGAGCGAGCAGGAGCGAATCTTTGAGCGCTTCTACCGTGTCGATCCCTCTCGCTCTCGCGAGACCGGCGGTACCGGGCTAGGACTTTCTATCGTGAAGCACGCCGCCTACAACCACCGCGGCGAGGTAAAGCTATTTTCAAAGGTTGGCACCGGCTCAACCTTCACCCTCCGACTTCCAATTGATCAGCAGGAGAGCTAATGACCAGAGTCCTAGTCGTTGAGGATGAGAAGAACCTCCGCGAACCCCTTGTCTATCTGCTGCAAAAAGAGGGCTATGACGTCATCGAGGCTGAGGATGGCAACAGCGCAGTTGAGAACTTCAACACCCTTGGTGCTGACCTAATTCTTTTGGACCTGATGTTGCCTGGACTTTCGGGTAATGAGGTCTGCAGGATCATCAGGGCCGAGAGCCAGGTGCCAATCATCATGCTTACCGCCAAGGACACCGAGATTGACAAGGTGGTTGGTCTAGAGATTGGTGCAGATGACTACGTGACCAAGCCCTACTCGACACGGGAGCTGCTTGCCCGCATGAAGGCTGTTCTAAGGCGCGGTGCAGAGCCGACACAGGGCGAGGGTGGGGTGCTTCGTGCAGGACCGGTGGTGATGGATCTTGATCGCCACACCGTGAGCGTCCACGGCGAGAAGATCCAGATGCCCCTGAAGGAGTTTGAGCTACTCGAGTTATTGATGGAAAACGTAAATCGCGTGCTCACCAGGGGCCAGATTATTGACCGGGTCTGGGGCTCCAACTACTTCGGAGACACCAAGACGCTAGATGTGCACGTCAAAAGGGTGAGGTCAAAGATTGAGGACGACCCCTCGAGGCCTAAGCACCTAATGACCGTCAGAGGACTCGGTTACAAGTTCGAGGTTTAGTCGATAAACCCGCGGTACTCCTCTAGAGCACCATCCAAAATTGGCACCAGCATCCTGGTTGGGTCACCAGTAACTCTCATGTAGACAGGGTGCATTGAGCCTGGAGTCTCTGTCAGGTAGAGGTACTTACCCTCGGTGCCGTTGTAGCCAAGGTCAAACTTCGCACCAGCCTCGATTGTCATCTCGGTCATGACTACCGTGCCGTTTGAGTCCATGGTCTCTAGCGTTGCAGACACTGCTCCCTGGCCGGGGTTGATGAACGAGCCAATTAGAACTGCATTGCCATCCTCATCGACCACGAACATTACGTTTCTTGCCTTCAGGGCCTCGGTGTCCACCTGGACGCCATCGCTAGGTGCGTAGGGGTCTAGGGACGCAACCTCGCGGGAGAGCGAGCAGCCAGCCAGGGCAAAGACAGTAGCGATTGCAGCTATGAGGGCGATAAATTTCTTGGCTTTCAATGGTCCTCCAGGCACCTAAACAAGCCCAGTTTACCCTAGGGAAACTGGGCTAACTGTGGTAAAATCGGAGTTTTGAGAGCCGAAAGCTATTTATGAAGTTTGAAGTTGGCGAAACTGTCGTCTATCCCCACCACGGAGCAGCAGAAATCATCGAGGTTTCTGAGAAGAAGATTCGTGGTGAGAAGCAGAAATACCTGAAGCTCAGGGTCGCTCAGGGCGATCTGATCATTCAGGTTCCAGCTGCCAACGTTGAGATGGTGGGGGTTCGCGACGTCATCGACCGTAAAGGCGTCAAGCAGGTGTTCGACGTTCTGCGCGCAGAGTTTGTCGAGGAGCCAACCAACTGGTCACGCCGTTACAAGGCAAACCTCGAAAAGCTAGCCTCCGGCGACGTGGTTAAAGTCTCTGAGGTAGTTCGCGATCTCTGGAGGCGTGATCAGGACCGCGGTCTTTCGGCCGGCGAGAAGCGCATGCTTGCAAAGGCAAGGCAGATTTTGATCTCCGAACTGGCGCTTGCCAGGAAGGTTGACGAGGAGAAGGCCTCAGCCGAGCTTGACAAGGTATTGGCTAGCTAGCGATGTCTGTAGCGGTGGTGCTGGTCGCCGCCGGTAAGGGTAAAAGACTCGGAGCCGGCCAGCCAAAGGCGGCAATTAGCGTTGCGGGAAAGTCTCTGCTCGAGCTCTCGCTAATGCACATCTCCGAGTTCAAGCCAGACCAGCTGGTGGTCGTAGCTCCGGAGGAGCTGCTCGAAGAATTCAGCAGGCTAACGGCCAAGTTCTTTGAGGATTTCAAGGTTGTAGTTGGTGGCGAGACTCGCCAGCAGTCTGTGTCTCACGGCATGGCTGAGGTGAGCACAGATCTAGTTTTGGTTCACGATGCTGCACGTGCCTTTACCCCCAAAGAGGTTTTTGAGAGGGTTCACCAGGCGCTCGAATTTGCGGAGTGTGTCGTACCGGCGATGAACCCAGCTGACACCGTCAAGCAGGTTGCGAGCGACTGGGTGGAAAGAACTATTGACCGAAACACTCTTCGAATGGTCCAGACTCCACAGGGATTTAGGGTTGCAACCCTTCGCAAGGGTTTCGAAAACGCAACCGGCGACTTCACGGACGAAGCTGGTCTGCTCGAGTCGCAAGGGGTGAAGACCGCCATTGTGCTTGGACACGAGCACGGTTTCAAGGTGACCACACCAAACGATCTTGAGCGGGCCAGGGCAATCTTCACAGACGTTAGAAGCGGCATCGGGGTCGATGCGCACCAGTTCGGTGAGCAGGGCAAGTTGATGCTCGGCTGCCTTGAGTGGGAGGGCTATCCGGCCCTAGCGGGTCACTCAGACGGAGACTCTGTTGCCCACGCTGTGGTCGACGCACTGCTCTCAGCTGCGGGTCTTGGGGACATTGGCTCCAACTTCGGCACCAGCCGCAATGAGTATGCGGGAGCATCTGGCGAGCTGTTCATTTCAGAGACGCTGAAACTCTTGGCGGAGGCTGGTTTTCAGCCGGCCAACGTTGCGGTGCAGATTGTTGCGGAGGAGCCAAAGATCGGCCCACGCAGGCATGAGCTCGAGCATCACCTGAGTGAGGTGGTTGGTGCTCCGGTTTCGGTCCTTGCCACCACCACCGACGGTCTGGGATTCCTTTCGGATTCTAGGGGCGTTGCGGCCGTGGCAACGGCTCTGGTCCAAAGCCGAAGCTAGGCTTTTGGCAATGAAGCTCTATGACACCAAAGCCGCTGAGCTTAGAGACTTTGTCCCGATCGAAAAGGGCAAGGTTGGCATCTACGTTTGCGGTCCAACCGTGCAGTCCGAGCCCCACATCGGTCATCTCCGCTCGGCCCTCGTTTATGACCTAATAACCCGCTGGCTTTCTCACCTTGGCAATCAGGTGACTCTAATTAGGAACGTCACCGACATTGACGACAAGGTTTTAGAAAAGGCGAATGAGCAGGGGCTGAATTGGTGGGAGCTTGCCCATTCGAATGAGAGTGTGTTTGCCTCTGACTACCGAGCCCTTGGGATGCTTTTGCCCTCGGGAGAGCCACGCGCTACAGGCCACATCCCGCAGATGATTTCGCTTATCGAGACGCTTATTGCAAACGGTCATGCCTACCAGGCAGAGGGCTCAGCCAACGTCTACTTCGATACCCTGAGCTGGCCAAGCTACGGGGAGCTAACCCACCAGGCACTGGAAGACATGGAGTCTGAGGGCGATAGGGGCGAGAAGAAAAATGTCCAGGACTTCGCGCTCTGGAAGGCCACCAAAGAGGGAGAACCTGAGTCTGCGAGTTGGGATTCGCCGTGGGGGAAGGGCAGGCCCGGTTGGCACATCGAGTGTTCCGCCATGTCCACACACTTTTTGGGTCAGACCTTTGACATTCATGGCGGCGGCCTAGATCTTCGCTTCCCGCACCACGAAAACGAGCTTGCGCAGTCGCTTGCGGCCGGAGACCGATTCGCGAACTACTGGATCCACAACGGGCTGGTAAATGTTGGTGGCCAGAAGATGTCAAAGTCTTTGGGCAACTCGGTTTCGTCAAAAGATCTCTTCGCACTCGCAGAGCCAGCGGTTATTCGTTACTACCTCACCACCGCCCACTACCGCTCAGTTTTGGACTATCAGCCCTCAGTTTTGGAAGAGGCGGCAAGCGCTCTAGAGAGACTTCACGGCTTTCTGCAAAGGTGTGAGCGGGAACTTGGTGAGACTCAATTTGCTCAAGTTGATAAAAACCCTGAGCTTCCAAGTGAGTTCATAGACGAGATGAACGACGATCTGAACATTCCAGCGGCGCTCGCTGTCATGCACGATGCTGTCACCAGCGGAAATACCGAGCTCGATGAGCAGCAGCTTCGCGAGGCTGCCCAGCACCGCGATCAGGTTTCAAAGATGCTTGAAATCCTCGGACTGGCGCCAAGCCAATGGTCGCTGGGAGTCTCTGAGGAGCACGCCGCCCTCGACAAGTTGATCGCATCGCTAATTGCACGCCGCGACCAGGCAAGGGAAAACAAGGACTATGACACCGCCGACGAGATTCGAGATCAGCTAGATAAAGCCGGCATCGAGCTCTCTGATGGCCCGAGCGGCACGCATTGGAGCCTGAGCTAATGGCAAAACAAGGAAGACCTGGAGCCGCTAAAGGCAAGAAGGGCCCCTTGAAGGGGACCGGTGGCCATGGCCGTAAGGCTCTTGAGGGTAGAGGCCCAACACCTAAGGCGGAAGATCGGCCCTATCACAAGGCTTATCGGGCAGCTAAGGCTGCGGAGAAGACCACCAAACCCAAAAAAGGCAAGTTCGTTGCCAGCTCTAAAGGCACCTCCAAGACTGGAGGACCCGAGGTTTTATCTGGTCGCAATGCTGTAGTTGAGGCTCTTCGGGCCAGGATTCCGGCAACCTCGCTCTTTGTAGCGCAGCGAGTGGAGATGGACGATCGGATGCGAGAGTCAATTGCGCTCGCGAATCATCGGGGCATACCGGTGAGCGAGGTCACAAGGGCTGAGATTGACCGGATGACAGGCGGCGACTTTGTCCACCAGGGCATCGCACTCCAGGTTCCCCCATACAAATACGTGGACCCAAATGAGCTTCTAGATCGGGCTCTCTCCAAGAGCCCGCTGCCGCTGCTGGTGGCTCTGGACGGCATCACTGACCCAAGAAACCTGGGGGCAATTATCCGTTCGGTGGCGGCCTTTGGTGCCCACGGCATTGTGCTGCCGCAGCGCAGAAGCGTTGGAGTTACCGCTTCGGCTTGGAAGACCTCAGCGGGAGCTGCCGCAAGAATCCCGGTTGCGCTGGCATCAAATCTGAACCAGGTCATCAAGGAATACCAGCGCAGGGGTCTGTTTGTTGTCGGGCTTGATGCTGACGGAGATGTCATGCTCCCGGATTTCGACCTAAACGATAAGCCACTGCTGGTGATCGTTGGCTCTGAGGGCAAGGGGCTCTCGAGGTTGGTTCAGGAGAACTGCGACCAGGTTGTCAGTATCCCGATCTCAAGCGACACCGAGTCGCTGAACGCAGGGATTGCAGCCTCTGTTGCTCTCTACCAAATAGCGGCTAACCGCTAAACCTTGTCGCGCCAGTCACCCTCTTCATCGTCATCTGCAACAACTATGAGTCCCGTTGGCACCGGCTCAATGAGGTTTAGGTCCTCGGTCAAGGTTGTGGTTCCGAGGTAGGTGGCCTCGTCCCTACGCTTTGAGAGCACATCCGAGACATAGCTCCTGACAGCCTCGACCAGCGGCACATCCGTGCCCTTGTCTTCCGACACATACCAGCGGTGCTCTAACACCTCATGAAAAAGCTCCGCGGGTTCGAGCCGGCCGGTGAACTCACTCGGTATTGAGCCAATTACGGGCTCGTAGATATTAGAGAGCCACTCGTGAGCCATCACTTCCTCGTCGGCGCCGGGCCTGGCGTTTGCGAGCTTGTATTGATCGATGTCATTTAGCAGTCTTCTTGCCTGGTTTTCCTCGACGTCGAGACCTGTTAGTAGTAGCAGCCTTCTGGCGTGGTGACCTGCGTCAACAACCTTTGGCTGGATTTTGACGGTGTGGCCCTCATCGTCTTTGACAATGGAGAGCTCCTCAATATCGAAGCCGAGCTCATTGAGTCTCTTGACTCGCTTGGAGATTCTCCAGCGCTCTGCCTCATCAAATACTTCCGTGGCGGTGAGCTCTTTCCAGAGCTCGTGGTATTTGTCGACAATGCGCTGGCTCACCGAATTCGGGTCTATATCTTGAGCCTTGCCTGAGGCCAAGAGGTCCATAAGCTCCCCGGCGATGTTTACTCTTGCGATCTCCAGGTCGTTCTCTCTCTGGCCATTGGAAAGCCTGCCCTCAAAAAGCTGCCCAGTCTCTGCATCCACTAGGTAGGCCGCAAAGCGTCCCGCATCGCGTCTAAACAGAGTGTTCGAGAGTGAGACATCGCCCCAGAAGAAACCGGCTAGATGCAGCCGCACAAGCAGCAGCGCGAGAGCGTCCACCAGCCTGTTTGCCGTCTGGTCTCTGAGGCCCTGCGACCACATCGCACGATAGGGGAGAGAAAACTTGAGGTGCCTGGTGATAAGCACCGCAGGAAGCTCGTTGCCAGCTTCGTCCTTGCGATTAGAGATGATCGCAAAAGGCTCAACGCAGGGAACGTCTACTTTTTCTAGTTTCTTGAGAACCTCATACTCGCGCTTGGCCAGATCGAGCAGCGTCTCCTTGATAGCGATCACGTGATCGCCGAGGTGAGCGAAGCGAACGGTGTGGCGGGAAAGGCCCTTTGGCAAGGCTGCAATCGTCTCTTGGGGCCACGCCTCTAAAGGCAAATGCCACGGCAGATCCAGAAGTGCTGGCTCTGCCGTGGCAGCCGTAATACTGAGGCTGGAGGGCATCTACTAGTTCAGACGCTCGCCAGTCTCTGCATCGAAGACGTGGACTGCGTCCTTGTCTGCGTGCAGGTGAATCTTGTCGCCAGCCTTTGGGTGGTCGATGGGGTCGACACGAACAACTACGTTCTGCTCGGTGCCATCTAGCTGCACGCGACCGTATAGGTAGCCATCGCTTCCAAGCTCCTCAACGACATCAATGTCGCAGACCAGACCGTGTGGGGCTGGGCTGAGCTTCTCTGGGCGAACGCCTACGGTGACCTTGTTTGAAGATGCCTTCGAAAGAATTGACTTGTCGATTGGCAGTACCTCGTCACCGAACTGCACTCCACCCTCAACAATCTCAAGCTGAACTAGGTTCATGGCAGGAGATCCGATGAAGCCAGCAACGAAGACGTTCTGAGGCTTGTCGTAGAGGTTGCGAGGTGAGTCGACCTGCTGAAGCAGTCCGTCCTTCAAGACCGCAACCCTGTCACCCATGGTCATGGCCTCGACCTGGTCGTGGGTCACGTAGACGGTGGTTACACCGAGCCTGCGCTGTAGCGAGGCGATCTGGGTACGGGTCTGAACACGAAGCTTCGCGTCAAGGTTTGATAGCGGCTCGTCCATGAGGAACACCTGAGGCTTACGCACGATCGCGCGACCCATGGCCACACGCTGACGCTGACCACCCGATAGAGCCTTTGGCTTGCGGTTTAGGTAGGGCTCAAGGTCAAGAAGCTTTGCAGCCTCAAGGACACGCTCGGCACGCTCTTCCTTGCTGACGCCAGCAATCTTTAGAGCAAAGCCCATGTTCTCGGCCACGGTCATGTGTGGGTAGAGAGCGTAGTTCTGGAACACCATGGCGATGTCCCTGTCCTTTGGTGGAACGTCGGTGACTTCTCTGTCTCCGATGTAGATTCCACCCTCGTTGACCTCTTCAAGGCCAGCGAGCATTCTTAGTGAGGTTGACTTACCGCAACCGGAAGGTCCTACGAGAACTAGGAACTCTCCGTCTTTTACCTCGAGATCCAGCTTGTCAACAGCTGGCTTGGTGCTGCCTGGATACAGGCGAGTTGCGGCTTTGAAAGTTACTGATGCCATTTCTACTCCTTCACCGGCAGGTACGTGCCGGACGATCCTTCGTGATGAGTGCCTCGTTTGAGGCTTCATAAGTATGGCATCTTCAACCTAGAATGGGGGTCGGTTTATCTAACTGAGATGAAAAGGAATCCACCTTGACAAGTCCCAAGCCATCTAGGTCCGAGCAGCGCGAGGCAGCAAGAAACAAAGCTCGTGAGCTGAGAGAGCAAAGCGCCAAGAAGGAAAAGCGCAACAAGCTCGTTATTCAAATTTCGGTTGTGCTGGTGGCATTGGGCATCGTCGGCGGCGTCGCAGGAGTTATCGCGATTGAGGCTGCCAACCGGGCCGATGCTCCGGTTGTGAACGAGGTTCCAAACAACCTGACGGAACTGGGCGGCATCAAGATCGGAGTTGGACTCCAGGCTTTTACCGACACCAAGACCCCTACCGCTGATGCGGCTGGAGATGTTCCAGAGATCGTCGTCTATGTTGACTACCAGTGCCCAATTTGTCAGGCCTTCGATGTTCCAAACACGGCACAGATTCGCTCTTGGGTTGACACCGGTGCGGCAACCGTTGAGATCAGGCCCATTTCATTTCTTGATAGGGCCTCTCTAAACCAGTACTCCTCAAGGGTGGCAAATGCTGCATTCTGTGTAGCTAATTTTGAGCCGGACGCTTTCTACGACTTCCACGAGACCATGATGTTCAACCAGACCAGTGAGGGTGGAGATGGTCACGACGACAACGCTCTGTTCGCATTCGCTGAAGAAGCTGGAGCCGGCACCGAGGAAATCAAGGGCTGCATCCAGGCAAAGAGCTTCGGAGACTATGTCGCCCAGCACACTCAAAATGTTTTGAATGACCCACAGGATGGCGTGAGCGTCACTGGCACTCCGACAATCTTGGTGAATGGACTGCAGTACACCTGGGCAACTGGCGAAGAGCTGGTTTCAGCAGAGCGCTTTGCCCAGTTTGTTCAGGTTGCGACAGCTCAGTAACGAGCTGACAAGTTCGAGCGTTTGCTTGAGATCCATAACAATCTCGTTCCCGCGCTCTTTCATGACGCCGTTGAGCCTAATTGCCTCTCGAGTCAATGGTAATCAGAGGAGCACAAACCAGAATCCCATCTAATCGGGAAAGCCAAAGGCTACTCATGAGGATGGAGCAGTTCGTGGTACTCACCGGCTGCTGAAGGGCACTCCACCGAAATATTTCATGCCGTTGTCACAGGCTATTGTCACGACGCGTTTACCTGGGCCAAGCTCGGAGGCAATCTCAAGAGCGGCTGCCACATTCAAACCGGTCGAAGAGCCCGCCAGTATCCCCTCTTCCCTGGCTAGCCTTCTGCATGTCTCGAAAGCTAACTCTTGATCTAGGGCTCTTGACTCGTCAATGAGGTTCATATCCAGGAAAGGCGGAACGAAACCCAGAGCCACGCCATCGATTTTGTGCCCACCCCCGTGTCCGCGAGTAAGACGGGGTGATTGCTCAGGTTCCAGAGCGATAACTTTAGGCTTTGCACCTGCGGCGAACAGGCCATCTCGGCTCCCCATTAGTGACCCACCGGTTCCCACTGCCGCGCAGTAAACGTCTATCTCGGGACCAATTTCAGACACAATCTCACTACCGATTCCCTTGTAGCTTGGTCGCACATCGGGGGACGCAAACTGGTCGAAGTAGTGAACTTGCTCCTCTTCGACCATGCGCATTGTGGTGATTCTTAGCTCCTCAAATAGTTCTGGGGTCAGCCTTGAGTCCTCAGACTCAACAAGAACCAACTCTGCCCCGAAAGCCCGCATTGATTCGAGCTTGTTTTGAGCAAATGCGTTTGATGTGACTGCAGTGAACTTCAGACCTAAAATGCTGGACGCAAAAGCCAGGGAAGTGCCCGTGCTTCCTCCGGTGTACTCACAGATTCGGTCACCCTCTTTGAGCTCTCCCCGCGCTATCTTGGCCGCCAGGACTCCAGCGACCATGCGGTCTTTGTACGACCCCGTGGGATTGTTCCCCTCGTACTTGACCCACACTTCCGCTTGATCCTTTGAGGTCATTCTTTTCAGCTGCACAAGCGGGCTTTGTCCGATCGAGCTAAGAAATTGCAAGGCGACCCTCTCGACTGTGAATTTCACGCTCCACGTTACCTGCGAGTGGCGAATTGTGCCCAACCGTCAAAGGGAAGGAAAACCTGGTTGAAGTTGCCGGTTTGCAGAGAAATCTGCCTCTATTTCCACCAAACGACTAGGATTTATGCCGCCAGCCGACTTGGCGCAATTGGTAGCGCACCGCTCTTGTAAAGCGGGGGTTACGGGTTCGAGTCCCGTAGTCGGCTCTCTTAGGAAGCTTGTTTCCCCGCTACGGGTTGTCTAACCCGTGAAGCAAATAGATATCAGTCGCAAGCCAATTGAGCTCATTGAAAAAGAGTTCTCCGGCCTACATTCCGGTAACCCCGGATTGAGCAGCATTCCAGGTGGACAGAGTGCGGCTGACAAGGCTCTCAGAGATTTAGACATCAGTGGCTACGCCGCAAATAGGTCTGAGGTTTTACCCAAAAGCGCGCGTGGAGCCACCGTGCTATCGCCATATATTCGTCACAACCTGATTACTCTCAAACAGGCCTTTGACAGGGTCTCCAGCTCCCCATACAAGGATCGAGAGAAGTTTCGGGATGAGCTTTATTGGCAGGAGTATGCAAGGCACCTCTACGCCAGGGTGGGAACAGAACTATTTCAGAACCTCAGGTTTGAAGCGGATTGGAAAACGGCAGGGGATGGCTGGAACAGGGAGATGGCCTGCGTTGATGAGGTCGTTGCAGAGCTTGAACAGGATGGTTGGCTGGTAAACCAGACAAGAATGTGGCTGGCCTCGCACTGGACGGTGAGAAATGGGGTCGGCTGGCTAAGCGGTCAAGAGCGCATGCACCGCGAACTAATTGACGGCTCGAGAGCCGCTAACCTGCTCGGCTGGCAGTGGACGGTCGGAGCGGGAACCGGAAAGCCCTACGGCTTTGCGCGCTGGCAGGTCGAAAAGCGCGCTCCCGGAATTTGCTCCGGCTGCAAACTAAAAAACGCTTGCCCCATTCAGGAGTTTCCAGCCGAGACCTCGCCGAGGCAGCTCGAGTCGAACCCGCTTCTCAATCGTGACCCGGACCCAAGGAGAACCGCGGGACCTTTAGTCCCGGTTGAGCTTAGAGAGCCTGAGGTGGTGCTGATCACGATTGACTCGATGGGTGATGCCGATCCAGCACTAAGAGCAAACCCCGAGTTACCGGTCGCATTCGTTTTCAACGAGCAGGCACTGAGGAAGCTTCAACTGAGCGCGAGGAGAATTGGTTTCTATCTGCAGACCCTGGC
>JADHKY010000029.1 GCA_016780945.1 Aquiluna sp.
AACTCCTTTGCTCGGCCTGATCAAATTCTCGGACTCACCTTTACCAAAAAGGCTGCGGCAGAACTCTCATCGAGGGTTCAGCATGGGCTAATCAAGCTCAGGGAGTCAAGCCTTTGGCCCAAAGATCTCGAGGAAGACTTTCTTCCAGCCAAGATCGTCACTTATAACTCCTTTGGAAACGAGATTTTTCGTTCGCTGGCGCTCGAAATTGGTTTTGAGTCCGATGCGAAGTTGATTACCGACGCTGCGAGTACAGCACTTGCCAAGGAGCTACTCGACAGCGCCTCGTTGAGCGACTATCCCGGGCTGGAGCATTGGCAACTCACCGGGGGCAGCTTGCTCACTGCCGTTTTGAAGGCAGCGGGTTTACTAACTGATCACAGAGTTCAGGCGCAGTCGGTTCAGGATTATCTGGACGAATTCTCAAACCACCTCGCCAGCATCCCCAAGAATGAAAAACAGGACGGGCGGTTTAGCTACACCCAAGACTTTTTGGACGATGCCGCCAAAAACAAATTGATATTCGAGCTAGCCCAGCGCTACCGGGATCTCAAGCGCGAGCGCAATGTCGTGGACTTTTCCGATCAGGTCGCGCTTGCCCTTGAGGCTCTGGAAAGAGTTGATTTCGAGCTCGATTACAGGTTCGTAATGCTCGACGAGTATCAGGACACCTCAAATATTCAGACTGAACTGCTGGCCCGACTCTTTGCCGGCCGGCCGGTAATGGCCGTTGGCGACCCAAACCAGGCCATCTACGGATGGCGCGGAGCATCAAGTGAAAACCTTGCAAACTTCCACCTGGACTTCGGCGGATCCGCGACCTTCGCACTCTCGGCCTCCTGGCGCTCGGGGGCAAAGATTCTCGATGCCGCAAACCACATAGCCTCTGAGATTCCCCAGACCGGCCTGACCCCAATCTCGCTGACCAGTGGTTTGGGGCACGAATCTCAAGTTGAGGTCAGCATCTTTCAAGACGAACTAACCGAGGTGGAGGCGGTGGCAAGCTACCTCGCGTCGGAGGTTGATGCCGAAACTAGCTGCGCAATACTTTTCCGCACCAGGGCCTCGATGAAGCTTTACTCGACAAAACTCAGCAAATTAGGTGTCACCCACGAGGTCACCGGCCTTTCCGGCCTGATTGAGGAGCCAGAGGTCGCAGATCTCATTGCAATTCTCAAGGTCCTGGTTCAGCCCGAGGCCGGTGCCGAGCTCCTCCGCATTGCGGCCGGCCCCAAGTTTCGTATCGCACCTTCAGACCTGGTCGCACTCGCAGAGTCAGCAAGGAGGCTCAGCTCCATCCGGACAGAAGTTGATCAGTCGAAACCGGTGACCATCGTCGAGCTAATTGACGAAATAGAGAAGCCTTCAAACAAGGGCAAGCTGGGATTGAGCGCTGAGGGCGAGGCGAGGCTGACGCGGCTTGCCAAAATCCTCGCAAACCTCAGGCGTCAACTCGCGCTCGCACCCAGTGAGATTGCGCAATTGGCAATTTCACAATTTGAACTCGACATTGAGCTTTTTGCCCATAGCGATGCAGAGAATCCACTTGCAAACCTTCAGGCCTTTCTCGCTCGCATTGCAGAGTTCGAATCCATGGCCGAGACCCTCTCCTTGTCAACATTTGTCTCCTGGCTAGATCTAGCTAAAGACCAGGAACGCTTTGAGGTTCCTCGCTCGGGAAGCAAAAAGGGCGTGGTTCAGCTCATGACCATCCACGCCGCCAAGGGTCTTGAGTGGGACGTGGTTGTGCTGCCGCAATTTACCGAGGGGACTTTCCCCACCGGCGCAAAGGGACTTGCTGGAGAGCTTGAGGCTGGCGAGCTCCCCACAATTCTCAGACAGGATCGGGGATCCCTTCCCCAGGTCGAGTTCAAGAAGGCGGCCAATCAGAATGAGTTCAAGAGGCAAAACGATGCCTATCGGGAGCAAAACCGCGAGCGTCAGCTAATTGAGGAGCGCAGGTTGTGCTACGTCGCGATCACCAGAGCCGCAAAGAAGCTTTTGATAACCGCGTCGCATTTCTCCCGCAGCGCAGCGAAACCAAAGGAGCTCTCGAGGTTTCTGCTTGAGCTATTGGAAAGAGAACTGGTTCAGGCTGAAATACCAGAGGTTGGAGAGCGGCCAGAGTTTCCTGAGCGGCAAATTAGTTGGCCATTTGATCCGCTCGGGAACAGGCGCCAAGGTTGGGAGCAGGCCGCGAGCCTGGTGTCGACTGCACCCCCTGCGAGTATCGACAAGGTAGCTGAGCTGGCACTTTTGCTGGAGGAGCGAGAGCGCTCTGGCGAGATTCTGGCTCAGTTGCCTTTGAGGCTTTCGGCATCTTCGGTTGTTGCCCTGCTTGCTGATCCTGGCAAATTTGCCGCCTCGTTGATTCGCCCGGTCCCGAGTGAGTACTCCGAGGCAGCAGCACTTGGCACCAGCTTCCACGCCAGCCTTGAGAGTGCGTTTTTGGCCGGAAGCGAACTCGACCTGGCCTCATGGGAGGAGACAGAAAGAAAGCTCGGGGTTAGCTTTCTTGAAAGTCGCTTTGCCAAACTCACCCCGGAGCTGGTGGAAACGCCAATTGAGTTCTCCCTAGGTGGGACCGTCGTGGTTTGCAAACTCGATGCCGTCTACAAACTCGATGACTTATGGCACGTTGTGGACTGGAAGTCGGGCAAGATACCTAGCTCCAAGCAGGAGATTGCCGAAAAGGCTGTGCAGCTGGCCCTTTATCGAATCGCTCTTTCGCGTCACAAGAAGATTCCGGTGGAACGAATTCAAGCCAGCTTCTTCTATGCCGCAAGTGGTGAGGAGCTAATGCCAGAGCTGCCTTCAGAGAAGGAAATCGGAGAGCGATTAGCCGAATTTAGAAAAGTTCGTCGAGGCTAGATTCGCCCAAATCCTGGACCGGCGCCTCAGGCATCTCCTCGGCCTCCAACTCGGGTTCTGGCTCTTCGGCTTCTAATTCAGGCTCTGCCGGACTGGTATTCATGACCGCAGTCGCAGTAACCGCAGCGGCCCCAAGTCCGATGAAGCTGGCAGCTCTCAGCGAGCGCAACGATCCTGCATCCAGCTGCTCCGCAAGATCAGCAAGCATTGCTTCGGCATCTGAGATTGCCTTTTCCTCCCCGACCGCTAGGCAGTGAGTTAGCCAGGTCGCCAGCTCCAGCTCTGAGTAGAGCTGAGCACGCTGCTGAATGTTCTCATCGGCATTTTCGCGGTTGGACTTGTAGTGCAGGAGGGCGTCCTCAAAGGTTGAGGGCAGAGCTCCACCGGCTAAATACTTCAGATCCTCTGCGGGGTCTGAGATGGAAAGGTGCGAGAAGTCCGAAAGTGCAACCACTGACTGCCCCTCGACGTAGACGCTGTCTTGGCTGATTGCTCCGTGAATGACGGTGGTGTGGAAGCGGAAGAGGCCGACGTCTTCGAGTGCCTCCTCCCAGCGCGAAAGCAGCTTGGCTGGAACCTTTCCCGTGGCAGCTGCCTTGTCCAGCTCTTGAACCTTGGATTGCAAAACTGCGGTTGCATCCAATTCGACAAGACCGAAGTCTCTAACTACTGCCGGATCGAGCTTGTGAATGGCTGCCATGGCGGAGGCAAAAGTCTGCGAGAAGGCCCCGGGGGCATACCTCGAAAGATCCGGGGCTTGGCCTGCGACCATTGTCATCACAGCGGCAGTGTTGCCCTCGCCATCGGAAGAAGAACCAACTATGGAGGGAATTTCGAAGGGCAGCTCGTCCTGAACCTTTGCGATGGCCCTAAGTCCCTGCATGAGCTGCGCCTGCTCGGCCACACCCGCAATCGAGGCCGGGATTGTGAGGGTGTAGGGGTTGTCTTGGTCATCCCACAATTCGAGAATTTCGAGGTCTGGGTTGTCCGAGATTCTCCTGAAGTTCCTGAAGTTTTTCCCGGGAGCAGCGTCAGCCGCAAGCGCGGCTAAAATCAAGGCAGGTCGTCCCACGTCACAAAGGTTAGACAACCTATTAACCGCGCGGCCGCATCGCCACGCGCACACTTAGGATTCGAATTGAACGCTCAGAGTGGAAGTGACATCCTCAGCTCGCTGGATGCGGAGCAACTCGAGGCTGCCACGACGCTCAAGGGGCCGGTGAGAATTATTGCGGGGCCGGGTAGCGGAAAGACTAGAACCGTCTCCCATAGAATCGCGCACGGAATTGCAACCGGTCACTTCAACCCCCAAAAAGTCCTAGCCCTCACCTACACAAACCGAGCCGCAGCGGAGCTTAGACAGCGCCTTCGTTCGCTAGGTGCGGCTACGGTGCAGGTGAGGACTTTCCACGCTGCCGCGCTGTCGCAGCTGCAGTATTTCTGGCCTCAGCTGACCGGTTCAACCGCACCCAAGCTGCTCACCAGTAAGCGAGCAATCTTGAAGGAGGCGGTGGGGCAGAAAGTGAAACTAACCGAGGCGCAGCTTTCTGAGTTGTCCTCCGAGTTTGAATATCTTCGCTATTCGCTGAGTGATTTGCCGGCTTACTTTTTATCTGGGCGTCTTCCCAGGTTTGCGGATGAGGAAAAGTTCTCACAATGGTTTGACTACTTCCAGGCTCTAAAAAAGGAGCGGCGCCTAATCGACTGGGAGGATGCTCTGCTGCTCTGCACAGGGATGTTGCGCAATGAGCCGAGAGCAATGTCTCATTTCGAGCAGCAGTATCGTCACTTCACTGTCGATGAGTATCAGGACATCTCGCCCTTGCAGCAGGGTCTCTTGGAGACCTGGCTAGGCGATCGAGAGGAAGTCTGTGTGGTGGGCGATCCAAGGCAGAACATCTATAGCTTTGCCGGCTCCTCGACTGACTTCTTGCTTGGCTTTGACTCTCGTTATCCAAATAGTTCCAGCTTTGAACTCACCACCAACTATCGCTCTGCTGGGGACATCGTTGAGGCAGCCAACGGCCTATTTCCTGACCAGCCCATAGTTGCGGCCAAGAAAGTTTCCGGCCTTATCTCTCAGCAGACACTTCCGACTGCGGCTGAAGAGGCCAGGGTCGTGGCGGAGGCAATCGCCAAGGCTGCTGGCAGCTCAAAGCTCTCGAGGATTGCCGTGCTGGCCCGAATCAACTCTCAACTTGAGGCCGTGGAATCCGAACTTAGGTCGCTGGGTGTTGAAACGCAGGTCAGAGGCCAGGGCCGATTCTTTAGACAACCAAATGTGATGCAGGCACTGAGCGCCATTAGAGCCCTTGCGCTTTCGGAGTTGACTCAGCCGCTGTTTGTTGAAATCTCCAACATCCTTTCCTCACTGGGCTGGAGCTCTCGCGGCGAGGGGCCTAGCTGGGCCGAGCTGAACTGGTTTATCGAGGTGATGGACGAACTGGGGGATCCCTCGCTTGAGGAACTAATTAGGGAACTGGATGAGCGGGAGCGTTCTGGTCACGAACCACAGCGCGAGGCTGTCACGCTTGCGACAATTCATGCGACCAAGGGCCTTGAGTGGGAGCGAGTGTTTCTAATTGGTGTCAATGACGGGCTCTACCCAATCTCCCATGCCAAGACTAAAGAGCAGCTGGAGGAGGAGAAGAGGTTGTTCTACGTTGCAATCACTAGGGCGGAGACCTACTTAGACATCTCCTCGACCGGCAAGGTGCCGAGCCCTTTCATCGAACACCTCCACCACAGCCGCAAGGACTAGCAGCAGGCTGAAAGGCCATTAGCGAACCACCCCGATCTAGTCGGAGTGCACTGCTCGAGACGAAAGAGCCGTGGTCAATGAAGTCAAGTAGCAGGTTCGTCACCACTCCCGTGGCGAAGAGAATCATGGCGCTGTCCTCGTTTGAGCGATCTAGGGCGAGAAGCTGGGGTGCAATGGTTTGCCAATTTGAATCTGCCTCAAACCTGGCCCTTTCGATGCAGCCAATACAAGGGGTCTTTCCAGGCAAGACCAGCGGGCTAATCTCGACGCCTTCCTCGTCAAAGCAAATGGCCACGTGCGGCACGTCCCTTGCCAGCCAGGTTTGGTAGGAGAGCGGATCAACGATGTCGTTCGCCATCAGTACTGCGGCCGTGACGGTGTCGAGAGAGCCGGATCTACGCGAGTGGAACTGCAGCTGAGTGTTCTCAAGCTGAGTTTTTGCACTCGTCGCCCTGGGAAGGCCGATGCTGGACCTTGGGTGACCAAGTGGCAGGCAATCCCTATCGCTGACCCTGAGTTGATCGAGGGTTAGAAGTGTCCCGATTTCAGACGCCGACAGCGCCTTAGCAAAAACCAATCCGGTGCGGCCGAGACTCTCGATGAATATGCGCGATTTTCGTCGCCTCGCTAGCGCATCTGCAAAGTCTCCTTCGGCGGAGAACAGCCTCGCTAGCTCTGCGAACTTGGTATCGATTTCTGCCGCTGTCAACTCTGGGGGTAGGCGGCCACTCTCACTCAACACCGAAGAAACCCGATCAACAACGCTCCCAACTGTCTCGCTGTCAGCTCTGGCGAGCTGTGGCAAAGACTGGACTTGACTGGCGGTAATGCCGGCCTCGAGGTAGTCAAGAATTCGCAGCTCGGGTTCGCTGAGCGACTCGACCCTCAGAGGTTTGCGATACCCGTACTGCCTGATGTTGTCGGCAAGCCAGAGCCTTGCCAGTCGGGGATTGATTTGGGTTGCCACGTGGGGAGTGTGGCAAACATTTCCAGATTGCTCTCTAGGTTCTCCACAGCCTTAGTTATCGAGCAGTTTGCGAAGGCCCTCATCAAAATCGTCGTCTGAGCGCTCTAGCCGAGCGAGCACGAGTGACGGGTTAGATATTTCCTCGACCGAGGGCAACTGGTCTGGGTGTGACCAAAGCTGGTCGCGCTTCTGCCCGCCCAGCTTGGTAACTTCCTGCCACATCGCCTTTGCCTCACGGCGCAGTCGGGGCTGCAGTTCTAGGCCCAAAAGAATTGCGAAGGTCTTCTCTGCTGCACCTTCCGTGGCACGTTTTCTGGATGCCAGCTCCACAACGCTTGAAATTGTCGGAAGCCGCTTGCCCGCTTCTTCGGCAATCGCATCGGCCCAGCCATCAATGAGAGCCAACATGGTCTCGATCCTTACCAGAGCCGTCTCCTGGTCCTCGGTCCTCTGGCTCATCATGGCGGTCGCCTCCATGACTCGATTCATGGATTCAGGATCCTGTGGATCAATTTGCTCAACCATCTCCTGAATACCCGAGATCTCGACCCTCAGTCCCGATGCGAACTCTCTCACCTGCGTGGTGATCTGATCGCGGAGCCAACGGTTTGATGCGTATAGCGAGGAGATGGCTAGCTCCCTTATCGCTAAGTAGATGACGATCTCAGACTTCGGAGTCTCAATATCTTTGATGAACTCGCCAACATTTTGAGTTATGAGCCCGGGACGAGAGCTTATGGGGATGCCTATTTCGGTTGCGGACAGCGTCTGCGTTGAGAGCTTGCCCATTGCCTGACCAAGCTGCATGGCGAAGATTGCCGCTCCCGCATTACCAATGAATTTGCTCGCTGGGCCCAAAAGGTTCGCCAGCTCCTCCGGCATGGCCTCAACAATGTTCTCGCTCAGGGCCTTTGCCATGCTGCTCGCTACCGGCTCACTGAGCTCTGCGAATAGCGGCATGGCATCTTGAACCCAAACACTTCGCCTGAGCAGCTTGGGCTGCTCGGAGGTGGAAAACTGAGTTACCTCGGAAAGCCAAAGCCGGGCAATCTCGAAGGCGTTTGAAATCTCAGTCTCTAGATTTCCTAGATTCTTGGACTCATCCTTTTTGGCAAGTTCCATGGCCTGGTTTTCGGCCATCTTCCAGTTGATGGGTCCTTCAGAGTCGGACATTAGGTTTCTCAACTGCGAAAACATTTGACCCATCATTGCTGGGTTGGCGCCAAGGCCGGCAACCTTAGAGAGGGCTTCAGGATCTATCTGCCCACTAGAGAGCATCTTTCGAACCATTTCCTCGAGCTCTTCTCTGCCCGAATGGTCCTTCTCTGAGTCTTCTTCGCTCAAGTGGCACCTCCAACTGCTTTTCACGCTATCGCGAAGACCTTCCAAACGGCTGACAATCGTGGGGGTGAAAGGGCAGTGTTCGCCAAGGGCGTGAGGGGCCAGCAGGTTATTCCAAGGTTGATTACCTAGCATTGAAGCAATGTCATTTTTCTCCTCGAGACCCAGGCCTCCCAAGGGTTCGGCTAAGTGGATTGTCCTTAGCCTTGCGGTCATCACCCTGGGCTCTATGGCCGTTCTCCCGACGGGATATGTGATCGAGCGACCGGGACAGGTTTTCAATGTCATGGGCGAGATCTCGGGCCAAAAGGTCATTAGCTCTGATGACGTGGCCGTTTACGAATCCGATTCCAGGTTCGATGTCACCACGGTGTCTCTGCTTGGCAATCGAGAGTCAACTCCAAGCTGGGTGCAGGTTTTGTGGGCATGGGCAGACCCCGAGCAGATTGTCCTGCCACTGGATGAGGTTTACCCACCAAGCCTGACTACCGCCGAAATTAGAGCCGAGAGCTCCGCTCAGATGGAAATCTCACAGCAAGATGCCATTGCTGCAGCCCTTGCTGAGCTGGGCTACGAGATTCCACGAACCCTCTATGTTGCCTCCGTGATTGCGGATGCCCCCTCCTCTGGAATCTTGGTTGCCGGGGACTTTGTCGTTAGTGCAGGTGGCAGCGATGTTGTTTCGTTCGATGAGCTAAAGAGCCAGATTCAGCTTTCCGAGGGAGACCCAATAATCCTCGAAGTGATTCGCGATGGTCAGCCTCTGATTTTGGAGATCACTCCAGAGAAGCGCGAGACCGACTGGGTTATCGGCGCAATGGTTGGCTACACATACGACTTCCCAGTCGACATTCAGCTGCAGCTGGGTGACGTGGGTGGCCCCTCCGGCGGGCTGATGTTCACCCTGGGCATCCTCGACACCCTAAGTGAGGGTTCTATGGCCGCCGATCGTCACGTGTCGGGAACTGGAACAATCAACGCAGCCGGCGAGGTCGGGCCGATTGGCGGGGTTGGATTGAAGATGATTGCAGCTAAAAACTCTGGGGCAGACCTGTTTTTGGTGCCCAAGGGCAACTGTGAAGAGGCAATCGGGCAGATTCCCGACGGCTTGAGTGTTGTAACAGTGAGAGACTTGAGTGACGCGCTCGATGCAATCGATGCGTTGAGAGAAGGAAAACAGCTACCAAGTGTTAGCTGCAATTAACTAGGAGAGATACATTGGCACAAAGCACCCCTCAACAGGGACGTAAGGTCTCACCGGTATCAATCGCGTTCGGAATCCTGGCCGCGATTGTTTTTGCACTGGTGAGCGCAGCCGGCATCTACACCGATTGGCTGTGGTTCCGTCAGCTTGACTTTGAGGTTGTGTTCTTCACCCAAATAATCGCTCAGGTGGTTGCATTCCTGATCGGGTTTGTGATCATGACAGCCGTCATTGCGGTCGGTTTGATGCTTGCGTGGCGAACACGTCCTATCTATTTGAAGATGCCAGAGGAGTCTCCTTTTCAGGTCTACCAGCAGCTCCTTGAGTCACTTCGCAAGGTTGTTATGTTCGGTGTTCCAGCCCTCATCGGTCTCGGTGGTGGACTGGTTGCAGCCAGAGAGTGGCAGAGTGCCCTGCTATTTCTGAACGGCTCCGAGTTTGGTGTCCAGGACGGTCACTTTGGCTTCGACGTTGGTTTCTTTGTCTTTGACCTGCCGTTTCTCACCTTCGTGGTCGGCTTTTTGTCGGGTGCCGTCTTCCTAGCGGCGCTAATCAACCTTGCGGTTCACGTTGTCTACGGCGGCATTCGCTTCAGCGGTAGAGAGATCTCAGTATCCAAGCCCGCACGAGTTCAGCTTTCGATTTTGGTCGCCGTTTACCTCGTTATGCAGGGAGTTAGCCTCTGGTTCGACCAGTATTCAACGGTTGTAAACGACGGAGCTCTGTTTACCGGAGTCAACTACACCGACGCAAACGCCGTGATCCCAGGCCTTCAGATTCTTGCCTTCATATCTCTGGCTGTAGCGGCGACATTCTTGGTCACGGCTTTTCTGGCACAGTGGAGAATCTCAATCATCGCGACCGCTCTGATGGTCGTTAGCTCGCTGGTTGTTGGCGGGCTTTACCCCTGGATTGTTCAGACGTTTATCGTGGTTCCTAATGAGCGAACCCTTGAGGCTCCTTACCTCCAAAAGAACATCGAATCCACCAGAACCGCATTCGGAATCGACAATGTTGAGGTAATCGAGTACGACGCCAAGGTTGTGGCTGAAGAGGGCGCTCTTCGTAACGATGCAAAGACAACCGCCTCCATCCGCATCATCGACCCAGCCCTGGTTAGTGATGCGTTCCGCCAGCTTGAGCAGTACCGCCAGTACTACAGCTTCCCAAACCGCCTGCACGTTGGGCGCTATGAGATTGACGGTGAGACGCAGGACACCGTGGTTGCAGTGCGCGAGCTCAACCAGGCCGGCCTCGGCGACTCGCAGTCCTGGTATAACTCGACCATTGTCTTCACCCACGGCTTCGGCTTTGTTGCCGCTTACGGCAACAAACGTGACAGCGACGGTAAGCCGCTGTTCTTGCAGAGCGGTATCCCAACCGTAGGTTTGCTTGGGGATTTCGAGCCGAGGATTTACTTCGGCCTGAACTCACCCGAGTACTCAATCGTTGGAGCTCCCGATGGAGCAGACCCACTCGAGTTTGACTTCCCAGCCGGTGAGGATGGTGACAGGGAGACCTACACCACGTTCAACGCTGATGGCGGACCGATGATTGGTGATCTCTTCACTCGTATTGCCTACGCACTTCGCTTCCAGAGCGAGCAGATTCTGCTCTCCGATGCCATCAACGCTGATTCGCAGATTCTCTACAACCGAGACCCTGCAGACAGGATCAAAGAGGTTGCTCCTTATCTGACCGTTGACACTGAGGTTTACCCCGCAATTGTTGACGGACGCATCAAGTGGATCGTTGATGGTTACACCACCTCAACCGACTTCCCATACTCAAACCTCGAGCCTTTCAACCTCGCAATCCTTGACACCGCAAGCGAGACCTTCAACCGCGATGTGTCTGAGGTGAACTACATCCGCAACTCGGTGAAGGCCACCGTTGATGCCTATGACGGCTCGGTCGATCTCTACCAGTGGGACGAGAACGACCCAATTCTGAATGCGTGGATGGGCATCTACCCAAATACGGTTCAGCCACTGAGCGCGATGAGTGAGGATCTGCTGAGCCACGTCCGCTACCCAGCTGACCTGTTCAAGATGCAGAGATCTGTTCTTGGTCGCTACCACGTAACCGAGGCTGGCGCTTTCTACTCTCAGCAGGACGCTTGGATGACGCCGAATGACCCAGTAGAGGGCACCGGACTTGGCAGCCTGCAGCCTCCCTACTACCTAACCCTTCAGACTCCGGGTGATGATGAGAGTGCATTCTCGCTCTACTCAACCTTCATCCCCCAGTCCACCGGCGAGACCACCAGAAACGTGCTCACCGGTTACCTCATCGCAAATGCCGAGGCGGGCGGAGAGGCCGGCAAAGTCAACGACGAATACGGAAAGCTGACGCTGTTGAATTTGCCGAGGGAGACGATTGTCCCCGGCCCGGGCCAGGTGCAGAACAACTTCAACGCCGATAGCGATGTCTCATCGCTACTAAACATCCTGCGACAGGGTTCGACCAGGGTGCTGAACGGAAACCTCTTGACCCTTCCTGTTGGTGGAGGCCTGCTCTACGTCCAGCCTGTCTATATCGAGTCAACCGGTGAGACCAGCTACCCACTGCTTCAGAAGATTCTGGTGGCATTCGGTGATCAGATTGCCTTCGAGGACACTCTCGAGCT
>JADHKY010000030.1 GCA_016780945.1 Aquiluna sp.
AACGTGAGATCCGAGGCGCTCTAAAAACTCAAGCTTGTAGTCCATGTGTGGGTCATCAAGACCCCTGCCGTGCGGGACATAGAGGCTCCAGATCCTGATATCGCCAAATGTCGCACCCAGCGCCCTCGCCTCGAGAGAGTCCTTGAAATGCGGCTGCTGCGGAAAGGAAGTCTCGATGTCTGTTGGCTCTAGGTCTTTTTTGTAGGCAAAGGCGACACCGTTCCACTGGTTTAGGCCGTGGGCGATGACCTCGTAGCCAATGGCTTCAAAGTCTGCGTAGGGGAACTGCTCGGGCTTGCACTTGATTTCCTGCATTGCCAGCACGTCTACTTGGGTGCGCTCCAAGAACTGAGTTACCCGCTGAGCCCTAGCTCTGACCGAGTTGACGTTCCAGGTAGCAATTTCCACTCCTAAACTCTAACTATGAGTGGTAGCTCCCAAGACAAGACCCAGCTCGCCAAATTGGTTGCCCAGTTGGCGGTGGTGCATGGAAAGGTGACCCTTTCCTCTGGCATCGAGGCTGACTACTACGTCGACCTGCGCAGAGCCACCCTGCATCACGAGGCTGCGGTTTTGGTGGGCAAGGTGATGCTTGATCTCTTTGCTGAGGCGGGCCTAAAGCCCGATGCCGTTGGTGGCTTGACCATGGGCGCGGACCCGGTGGCGAGTGCGATGCTCCATCAGGCCAGCGCCAGAGGCTTGCAGCTGGACGCGTTTGTGGTTCGAAAAGAAGCGAAGAAGCACGGCATGGCTCGCCAGGTCGAGGGGCCTGACATTCACGGTCGTAAAGTCGTGATTCTTGAGGACACTTCCACGACCGGAGGCTCCCCTTTGACAGCTGCAAAGGCTGCCGAGGAGGCCGGGGCCGAGGTGCTTGCTGTTGCCACTGTCGTAGATCGTGATACGGGTGCTCGGGCGGCTATAGAATCAGCTGGCTATGCGTATTACTCGGCACTCTCGCTGAGTGATTTAGGTCTTTAGATAAGAGGGTTTAGGTGCAGCGAACTTTCGCGCCTTTCATTCTCACCCAGTTTGCATCCATCACCAGCGTGATCTCTGGGTCGATGGTGTTTATCGCCATACCCTGGATAGCACTTGAGCTTGTGGGCTCGGCCGCAACCGCGGGTTTGGTTGTGGCAATCACAGGAATTCCAGGTCTAATCTTTGCCCCGCTGGTGGGGTCAGTAATTGACCGCTTTGGTCGCAAGCGGACCGCGGTCTGGGTAGAGTTCCTCACCGCCTTTACAGCACTCTTGATTCCCCTTGTTGACTGGGCCATCGGGCTAACCATTCCTCTTTTGATTGCAATTGGAATTGCTCGTGGAGTGGTTGCACCAGGCGGCGGCACAGCGAGGAAGTCGCTGGTTCCGGACGTGGCGGAGCCGGCGAAGATGACCTTGGATAGAGCCAACTCGATCCATGAGGCTATTTTCGCTGCGGGTTTTGCAATTGGGCCGGCGCTCGCAACCTTCTTTATTGCGCTTATCGGCTCAACCAATACGTTTTATGTCGTGGCCTTGATGGGCTTTCTCTCGGCCCTTTTTGCAATGCTGATTTTTGTCACCGAGAAGCACGAGGCAAATGATGAGAGCGAGAAGGAGCCGTTCTTTATCTATGCGCTTCAGGGCTTCAAGATTCTCTTTTCTAATCCGGCCGTATTTGTAATGATGGCGGCAATTATGACCCTTGCGGTTATCTACCTTCCGACAGAGATGGTGGTGCTTCCCGCACACTTCACCGCCCTGGGTGACCCTGAGGGTCTGGGCCTAGTTATCTCGGCGGGAGCCGGGGCATCTGTCATCGGAGCCCTTGGCTTTGAGAAGCTGCACAAGCGCTTTAGCTATGCCGCAATTTTGAGGATGGCAGTTTTGGGCATTGGCATTTCGATGTTCCCATTGAGTTTCTTGCCACCGGTTCCCCTGATGGTGTTTTTCTTTTTCTTCCTGGGTCTTGCCTGGGGCCCGCTGCTCCCGCTTTTGAACACCGTTATTCAAAAGAAGATCCCCGCAAACAAGCGAGGCAGGGTGTTTGCACTTGAGATGACGATTTGGCATGCGGGGCCACTTATTTCGATGTATGCGGTTGGCTCTGCGGTTGATGCCCTAGGTGTTGGACCGGTCTACCTATTCCTCGCCGCCGGGGTATTTGCGGCCGCACTCTTGGTCTCTTTCAACCGCTACATCAAACAGCTAAACACCTAGTTCTCCACAACCCGCGCCCAGGGCGTTGATGGCCCTACGAACTCCAGTAATACTCGAGCGATGACCTTGAAGCTGAAGAATAAATCAGATAATCTGATTACCATGAAAAGGACCATGACTGCCACAGAAGTTGCTCGCAACTTCAGTGAGGTTTTGGATGCTGTTGAAGCTGGGGATGAAATCACGATCACCCGAGGCAACAAGCCTGTGGCTGTCCTTGGCGAAGCCAAGGCTGTTCCCAACTCCATCGCGCTCAAAGCCGCCATGCGTGAGCACTACAAAAAGTATGGCTTCATTACCCAAGATGAGGCGGACGAGATGATTGCTCAGATCCGCGCGGATCGGGACGCAGATTTGTCCATGGAGGCCGACTTTTGGAAAAACTAGTTCTTGATTCCACGGTCTGGATTGACATCGAGCGCAACAACTCAGCATTGGATGATGTTTTGAGTGATGACTACCAATTGATTCTCCCAGCGGTTGTCTCTGCCGAGCTGCGTTACAAATTTGCCAACTATCTCATGGGCCCTGAGAAGCAACAGGAGGCAAGAAACTTTTTGGCGCTCGTTGAATCAGTCTGCGATTTTGCGCCATTTGATACTTATGTCGTTGAGAAATACGTTGACCTGCGCTCTTACTGCAAACGTGAGGGGGCTCCCCGATCAGTTCACGACTTAATGATCGCCGCAACCGCGGTGACTTACGGAGCACTCCTAAAGTCTGCCGACAACAAAGCGAAGTTTGAAGAGCTGCCAAACCTAAGGGTGCTGCCTTAGCGCCCTAGGCTTGAGCGGATGAGCGAAGAGATCCAAGAACCGATTGCGGTTCCAACCTGGGGTGTTGGTCCATTCGAAGGTGATCCCAATGCACACCCCGACTTCGCAAAGTTTGATCCTGAGCTTTTGGCAAGTGGCGACACAAGAAACGTCGTAGATCGCTATCGCTACTGGAAGATGGAAGAAATCGTAAGAGAACTCGATGGCAGACGGCACCCCTTCCACGTCGCAATCGAGAACTGGCAGCACGATCTAAACATCGGCTCAATAGTGAGAAATGCCAATGCTTTTTTGGCCAAAGCGGTTCACATCGTCGGCAACAAGCGCTGGAACCGCAGAGGCGCCATGGTCACCGACCGCTATCAGCACGTCACCCACCACCCGACCATCGAAGAGCTGATCGAGTGGGCAAGTAGCGCGGGGCCAAATGGTGGGAAGCTGCCGATTGTTGCCATTGACAATGTGCCTGGCTGTCAGCAACTTGAAAAGTATGAGCTTCCAAAGGAGTGCTTGCTGCTTTTTGGGCAGGAGGGCCCTGGACTCTCGCAGGCTGCACTCGATGCCTCGGATGTTGTGCTGGAAATTAGCCAGTTTGGCTCGACAAGATCCATTAATGCCTCTGCGGCTGCCGCAATAACTATGCACACTTGGGTGATGCAGCACGTTTTTAGTTAGACTTTGTTAGGGCTGAAGCCTCAAGTCCCCCATTTTTGAAAGGGGTTTAGCCATGCCAGCAGTAGTCCTAGTCGGAGCCCAGTGGGGCGACGAGGGAAAGGGCAAGGCGACAGACCTACTCGGTGATCGCGTTGACTACGTTGTCCGCTATCAGGGTGGTAATAACGCAGGCCACACCGTTGTCATTGGTGACAAAAAGTTTGCTCTCCACCTTCTTCCCTCAGGCATCCTGACCCCAGGCTGCATCCCAGTTATCGGAAACGGGGTGGTTGTAGACCTCGAGGTGCTCTTTAGGGAGATTGACGGACTCAACGAAAAAGGTGTCGACACCTCAAAGCTTCTAATCTCAGCAAACGCCCACATCATCACCCCGTATCACGTGACGGTGGACAAGGTTTCAGAGCGCTTCTTGGGTAAGCGAGCTATCGGCACCACCGGTCGCGGCATCGGCCCCACCTACGGCGACAAGATAGGTCGTCTCGGAATCAGGGTCCAAGACCTCTTCGACGAGAGCATCCTGACCCAGAAGGTTGAGGGGGCTCTTCACCAAAAGAACGAGCTTCTTGTGAAGGTTTATAACCGAGCGGCAGTCAAAACCTCTGATGTCGTTGAGCACTTGCTTTCTTTTGCAGAGCGCCTAAGGCCAATGGTTGCCGACACCTCGTTGGTCTTGAACAACGCTCTGGATGAGGGTAAGACGGTGTTGCTCGAGGGCGGCCAGGGAACCCTCTTGGATGTTGATCACGGCACTTACCCATTTGTTACCTCATCCAGCCCAATTTCTGGAGGAGCCACCACAGGAAGTGGCATTGGGCCAACCAAGATATCTGGCGTTATTGGAATCCTTAAGGCCTACACCACAAGGGTTGGTGCTGGTCCCTTCCCAACCGAGCTCTTCGATGAGTGGGGCGAGTATCTGCGCAAGCAGGGTGGCGAGGTCGGAACCACCACCGGACGTGAGCGTCGCTGCGGATGGTTCGATGCTCCGATTGCGCGCTATGCCACAAGAATCAATGGCCTGACAGATATCTTCCTCACAAAGTTGGACGTTCTCAGCGGCATCAAGGAGATTCCTGTGTGTGTTGCCTATGAGGTTGATGGCAAGAGGGTTGATGAGGTGCCGGTATCACAGACCGACTTCCACCACGCAAAGCCAATGTATGAAATGTTCCCGGGTTGGGAAGAAGACATTACCTCGGTAACGAGCTTCGAAGAGCTTCCTCAGAACGCCCAGGACTATGTTCTTGCGCTTGAAAAAATGAGCGGGACGAGAATCTCCGCAATCGGTGTTGGACCGGATAGAAATGCAACCCTTGTCCGACACGAGATGCTCTAAGAGCACGATCGTCTAACTCTCTTCAGGGAGACTTACCAGATGAGCGACACCAGGCCAGAAGAACTTGAGGGCATCCCCTATCCGGATGAAGCCTTCAACACCTGGGGTGCTGCTGCGGTCGGTGTAGACCCTCTCGCAGCCAGCTTCACCTCTCTTCCCTATCAGCCGGTCAGGCCTCACGTTCCCTTCTATCGCTTTGTTGCGTATCCGGACATCCTGGATTTGCGCAAGGCGGGCTATGAGATGGACAGGTTCATTCCGCTATTTGATCGCCTGGAGGACATTCGCTATCGCGAGGCGTTGCAACTGAGCGACATGCTTCACCACCCGAACCCGATGCTGCCCTGGAATCCAAGGCGTGCACGAGAGCTGGAAATGGACGTCAGAAGTCAGCTTCACGAGCATGGCCTTGGCGACCTCCCAACACTGCTTAGAAGGTTTCTGGGCAAAGCGTTTCCGGGGGACACCATTAGCTATCTCAGCATCGATCTGGTGAATGTTTTCTTTTGGGCAGCAATCGCTGAGCTCGCAGATGATCTTGCATGGAAAGCTCCAAACCTGTCTTGGCAGGCTGAGTATTTGAGATTTCCACTGAGGACTCTCGCCCAGTTCGACTCAGCCTAACTTGGTATGTAGGCTGAAACCATGAGTGAATGGACAGTAAAAGTACCGGGCAACGAGCACAAACTAACTACCGAGGAGCTCAAGCTCTGGGCCGAAGGCGGCAAGGTAAAGGGCGACACAATCGTTGTCGACTCTCGTGGTGAGCACTGGACCGCAAAGCAGATCCCTGGAGTCTTCTCCAAGCGGGACTGGTTGGTTGCCCTCATTCTTTCGATATTTGTTGGATACTTTGGAATCGACAGGTTCTATCTGGGCAAGATCGGCACCGGCATTCTCAAGCTTCTGACACTGGGTGCCTTCGGCATCTGGTCAATTATTGACATTGTCTTGATTGCTATCAAAAAGCTTGACGACAAAGAGGGTATGAAGCTCGCCTAGCAGTAGGGGATAAGTAGCTTCTTTAGTGCAGGTAGATCGGGCCTAGCCCAGTCAAGTTTGCTGAGCTCACTCTCTGGAACCCACCTCAGTTCGCTGTGGTCGGTGGAAGTGGTTGGCTTTTCACCAGTCAGTTCTGCGGCGAAGCAGACTAGGTCAATCTCTCCCGTGGTGGTCCTATCAAACTGTCTTAGGACCGTGACGTCCACGTTCAATTCCTCTTTGATTTCGCGAACAAGGGCAGCTTCGAGCGCTTCACCCGCCTCAGGTTTGCCCCCGGGAAACTCCCATTTGCCAGCGGACTGCTTGTGCTCTGCGCGCTTGCAGCAGAGAAAGTTGCCCAGCTCATCCTGAATGATTGCTGCTACGACGATGATGGGCATGCGCCCAGATTAGCCTGGGAGATTCGCTTCGATGGCCTCAATGATTTCTGGAGCGTCAGGCTTCACAGTGGGTCGGAACCGCAACACGTTGCCATCAGGGAGCAGCAGGAACTTCTCAAAGTTCCAAATCACTGGCCCGGCTAGACCCCTGGAATCCCTTGTCTTGACGAGGTTCTTGTAGAGCTCGTGACGCTTGCGACCGTTTACGTCGGTCTTCTGGGTCAACGGGAAGGTTACCCCCCAGGTGCTGGAGCAATACCCACCAATGGCTGCGTCATCTTTCAGTTCCTGCTTGAAAGACCCGGAGGGCACTCCTAAAATTGTGAAGCCGCGATCTTGATAGGCCTCTTGGAGCTTCTCAAGGGTTTCGTACTGAGGCGACAGCCCACAGCGGGAGGCAACGTTCACAACCAGCACGACCTTGCCGGCAAAGTCCGTGAGGGACCTCGTCGAGCCATCCAGCATCGTTAGTTCAATTTCTTTAGTAAGCATGGAAGAGATAAACAGCTTCCAAGGTAAAAGAATTTCTTTGAATATGAGCTTGTCAGCCAGAGCCGAGAAGCTTTATTGCGGTGAGCCTGACCCCGCGCACGATAAAGCCTAGGGAAATAAAGCCTGCGGCAATGAGCAGGATGTAGGTAATCATCCCCGCAACACCACCCTCACTGCCTGGGTTGATAAACCAGTAGGGCCACCAACCATCGGCTAGACCTCGAATAATCGATAGGAACAGCCAGGTGAGGGGGTAGACCACGACCCAGAGGGCCTTTCGAAGCTTGGGCTTTGCTCCCTTGATTGAGATCAGGTAGTCAATCGCGATAGCAATCGGTGCCCAGGTGTGAATAACGAGGTTGGGGATTCTGGGCCACTCGTAACCGATGTCCTCGGGAGCAACCGCGTAGTCCCCAAGAAGCGCGTGATAGACAACGCCAACGATGATCATGGAGACTGTGGCAACCAGGCGAATTACGTTTTGTCGCTCGGTTTCCGTCTTTCCCTGAAGAAGCCACAGGCCGCTGAATAGAACGACAAACCCGGCAAATATTGAGCTGTCAATTGAGAAGAAGCTGAAGTATTCGAGGGGGCGGAACCTGTCGACCCTAATGCGGTCTGCTACCTGCCAGAAAATGCTGCCCAACAGGGCCAGTCCAAGTAATACCCGAAAGAGTCCGAATGCGCCTTTATAAAGCATCCTAAGAACTTATACCCAAGATGAACTGCGCTACGGCATTGGCAAACTCAATGGGTTTCTCCTCGTTCGGGAGGTGACCGGTCTGAGAGATAACAACCAGGTCGGCTCCCATTAGCTGTGCGACCTTCTCAGAGTCTGCGGTTGCCACGATTTCATCGGTGTCGCCTGTTATCACAAGGGTTGGGGTGGTGATTTCGGTGAGGCGCTCGCCAATTGTGCGATCACGAGGAGCCTTGTTGAACTGCCAAAAGGCCTCCTCCCATCCCGCTACCTCAAGCGGCTTGGTGTGGCCAGCGAGGGTCTCCTGGGTCACCAGGGCCTCATCGAAATAGCTGGCATAGAGAATGTCGAGACCGCTCGTTGCAATGGTTGAGACCAGCAAAGGACCGAGGTGATCGAGCTGGGGTATGTCAAAGATCCAGTTGAGCCAGCTTGGACCACCGCCCCCAGAGAGCACCGCCGGGGCATAAAGGACTAGACCTGTGAGCTTGTCTTGGTTTTCAGCGGCGTAGCTGGCAGCAATCGACCCGCCTGCAGAGTGGCCAACGACAAAAACCTCTTTACCCTCACCAAAGCGCTCAATCAACTTATCAAGAACCTGCAGTTGACCCGGTGTCCCATAGGGGTTTATTTCCCACTCGGTTGGTCTTTCGGTGAAGCCGAAGGCTGCCCGATCATAGGCAATCACGTGGCCGACCCCGGAGAGAATCTCGAGGTTGTTTTTGTACGAGTAGGCGCTTACGCCAAAGCCGTGGAGTAACACCACGAGCCTGCCGGAGTTTGGATCGCCAGCTTCGACGTAGTGGACCTCGTGGCCGGCGAGTTCTATCCAGTGCGAATTACCATTCCAGATCTCTTCGGCGGCTTGTTCTTTGGTCATGGTGCCAGTCGTGTTCACCGGGATCAGAAAGGGAACGACAAGTATTGCCCCCAGGAGCACCAGCAGAAAAATTCGCAACTTCTTCACGATGCCATCAACTTACAGCCTGAGCATTTGGTTCCCTTAGGCTGGTCGAGTTCGAAGGAGATAGATGTCAACCGCAAAAGCAATCCTCACCAAGGCACCGGGCGCAAAGTTTGAAAAGGGCGAGGTCCCAACTAGATCCCTAGGTCCAGAGATGGTGGCGATAGACATCAAGTATTCGGGCATTTGCCACAGCGATATCCACCAGGCCAGAGACGAGTGGTTTGAGGGTGCCTACCCAATGGTTCCAGGCCACGAGATTGTCGGGCTTGTGACCGCTGCAGGAGAAAACGTCACAAGTTTCAAGGTCGGTGACCGAGTTGGCGTTGGAACGTTCGTCGATTCCTGCAGAACCTGTGAACCGTGCGCGAGCGGTAACGAGAACTTCTGCCGCACCGGAAACGTTCAGACCTATAACGGCCACCACTACGACGGAGACCCAAGCTACGGAGGCTACGCAAATGCCATAGTCGTAGACCAGAACTATGTGATGAGAGTTCCCGAGAACATTGACTTTGCAGCCAGTGCGCCACTACTTTGCGCTGGCGTTACTGTTTACACCCCGCTGAAGCACTGGAAAGCCGGACCCGGCATGAAGGTCGGGGTCATGGGTCTAGGGGGACTCGGTCACCTTGCCGTGAAGCTGGCGGTTGCTATGGGAGCAGAGGTTTACGTTTTGGGTAGGTCCGCCTCGAAGGCAGAGGATGCGAAGAAGATGGGGGCCCAGGACTACCTGATCACCTCTGAGATCTACGAAACCCACAAGAACTTCTTCCACCTCCTGCTGAACACCACAAGCGCGGATCTTGACCTAGATCCCCTGCTTGGAACACTCAAGGTTGGTGGCACCCTCGTTTACCTCGGGCTCTCGGGCAACCCGCAAAGCTTCAATGCCGGCGGTTTAGTCACTAGCCTGCGCTCAATTGCAGGAATCAACACGGGTAACATTTCCGACACCCAAGAGATGCTCGATCTTTGTGGTGAGAAGAACATTGTCAGCGATATTGAGCTACTCGATGCCACTGACGCAGCAGCAGTGGATGAGGCCTACGAGCGCGTTGTGAAAGCGGATGTTCGCTACCGATTTGTGATTGATGCAGCAACTATCTAAAGGAGCGAGATGAAGACAAGAAAACTAGGAACCAGAGAGGTATCCGCAATAGGCATCGGCTGCATGAACGTTTCGTGGATTTGGTCAAACGGCGCAGCCCTTGATCCAGTTCGAAGGGTTGAAGAGGCGATCCCTGCAATCCATGCGGGGTTGGACGCCGGCATCACGTTCTTGGACACCGCAGACATCTATGCACCCACCTGGGATGCTATGGGTCACAACGAAGAGTTTGTGGCCGAGGCGCTTAGGACCTGGAGCGGCTCTAAGGAGCAGAAAGACAGGGTGGTCATCGCCACTAAGGGCGGCATCACCCGAAGCGAAGGTGAGGTCTGGGGGCGGAACGGCAGCCTAGATTACCTACTAGAAGCCACTGAGAGGTCAATGAAGGCGCTTGGTGTGGACAAGATCGACCTTTGGCAGCACCACAGGCTAGATCCCAGCATCGACTTCGAGACTCAGTTCGAAAACGTCCTTGAGCTAAAGATTCGAGGACTTGTCGACCAGATTGGTGTCTCCAACTACGACGCCAATCAGCTGAAGATTGCCCTAGACATCGCAGGGACTCCCGCCGAAGGAGGCGTGGTGTCTATTCAGAACGAGTTCTCTCCTCGCTACCGCTACGACCTAGATGTTCTTGAGGTCTGTGAAGAGCACGAAATTACCTTCCTGCCATGGTCTCCGCTCGGGGGAGTCAGAACCAAGAGCGAGATCCAGTCTGCTTCGGCATTCGAGGAGGTATCAGAGAAGTTGGGAGTGAGCCCATTCGCACTTGCTCTTGCCTGGGAGATTCGCTATTCGGAGGCAGTATTGCCAATACCGGGAGCCACCAGGGCCGAAAGCGTGCTGGATTGTGTTTCAGCTCTGGACATCAAGCTCAGCGATGAGGACTTCCACTACCTCAGCAGCCACCTTCCAGAGCAGGCCGAGTATTCGTCAGAACTTATGCCGAAGCCCGAGTACCGCTCCTAGCCCACATCTTGAAGCCGTTTTCCTCTCACGTGAGAAGGCTGGCACTCGAGGTTCGTGGCGTCGTCATTGCAAGAGTCACAAAGGAGCAAGAGGTCTTTGCAACCTGGGCCTGCGCAATCTCTGTACTTTGAGCTAGGGCCGCCGCAGTTTTCACAGCTTGAAATGGTCTTTGCCTCATGCGAGAAATTGATGTTCATTCGGCTATCAAATACATAGAGAGAGCCCTCCCATAGGCCCCTATCGCGGAATCGCTCGCCATAGCGAACAATGCCCCCCTCGATTTGGTAAACCTCTTTAAAACCTCGGTTTATCATCACGGCACTGAGAATCTCGCAGCGAATGCCTCCGGTGCAGTAAGTCACGATTGGTTTGTCCTTCAGGTGGTCATACTTGCCACTCTCAAGCTCGGAAATAAAGTCGTGAGTGGTTTGAACGTCCGGCACTACCGCGTTTTTGAATTTCCCGATTTTTGCCTCAAAGGCATTGCGACCGTCAAAGAAAACCACGTCGTCCCCGCGTTCCTCGACAAGTTGGTTTACCTCAGCTGGCTTTAGGTGCTTGCCACCGTTTTGAATGCCGGATTTTTCAACGACAATCTCGTCCGGGGTAGTGAATGCAACCAGCTCCTTGCGCACCTTGACACTGAGCTTGGGGAAGTCGTTGCCGGTCCCGTCCGACCACTTAAAGTCAGTCT
>JADHKY010000031.1 GCA_016780945.1 Aquiluna sp.
CTAGTAGACCTAGCCAAGCTGGAGCAAAGTTATTTTGAGCTGATCCCAGACCTGGCAGCAGCTGAGCAGTCAGTTGCCTTTGGAACCAGTGGCCACCGCGGCAGCGCCCTAAGCACCTCCTTCAATGAGTGGCATATCCTCGCAATTACTCAGGCCATCGTCGATTACCGGGGAACTCAAGACATTCAGGGCCCTGTCTATGTTGGTAAGGACTCCCATGCGCTGAGCGCTCCCGCGGAGCAGTCAGTGCTCGAGGTGTTAGCCGGAAACAAGGTTCCCGCCTTTATCGCAACGGGCAACTTCACTCCGACACCTACCGTCTCCGTCGCAATCATCGACCACAACATGCAGCTACCTAGAAGCAGTAGCGCCCAGGCTGACGGCATCATCATCACCCCCAGCCACAACCCACCTCAAGACGGCGGGATCAAATACAACCCGCCCCACGGCGGACCCAGCGACTCCGACGCAACCTCCTGGATCGCAAACAGAGCCAACGAGCTAATCGCCTCAGGTCTTAGGGGGGTCAAGAGAGCAAAACCAAATGCCACAGGTTTTGACTATCGAGCTAACTACATAGGTCAGCTGGACCAGGTATTGAACCTTGACCCAATTCGCGAGGCATCAGTTCGCATCGGTGCCGACCCGATGGGCGGAGCATCGGCCGAGTACTGGGGAGAAATCGCGGATCACTTTGGCCTTGACCTAGTAGTCGTGAACGACAAGGTCGACCCCCAGTTTGGTTTTATGAGCCTGGACTGGGACGGCAAGATTCGAATGGACTGCTCCTCCGAGTATGCAATGGCATCCCTGATTGCATCGAGGCACGACTACGACATCTCTACGGGCAATGACGCGGACGCGGACAGGCACGGCATTGTCACCGCCGACTCTGGCCTTATGAACCCAAACCATTTCCTCAGCGTCTCAATCGAATACCTCTTTCACCGCAGAGATGGCTGGGACGAGCACTCTGGCATCGGAAAAACGATGGTGTCCTCCTCCATGATCAATCTCGTGGCAGAGGACCTTGGACGAAAGTTGATCGAGGTTCCGGTTGGCTTCAAGTGGTTTGTTCCAGGACTTGTCTCAGGCGAAGTGGCCTTCGGTGGCGAGGAGAGTGCTGGAGCATCCTTCCTAAGAAAGGACGGTCAGCCCTGGTCAACGGACAAAGACGGGTTGATCATGTGTCTGCTCGCAGCCGAGATGGAAGCCGTAACTGGACTGAGCCCATCAGAGCGCTATGCAGAACTCACCAAGCGCCACGGCGAACCTCACTACAAACGTGTGGATGCTCCAGCCGATCTTGAGAAAAAGGCAAAGCTTTCGAAGCTTTCGGAGAAAGACGTCTCAGCGTCAGAGCTTGCAGGTGATGCCATCACAAACATCGAGACCAAGGCAAGTTCGGGTGGTGCACTGGGTGGAGTAAAGGTGTCGACCGAGAAGTCCTGGTTTGCGGCAAGGCCCTCGGGAACCGAGAACGTCTACAAAATATACGCGGAGTCCTTCACCGGCTCCGAGCACCTAGAGCAGGTTCTTGAGCAGGCTCAGTCGATTGTCGACTCAGCAATCTCTGGATAATTTTCTGCTGCAGGGAAACCCCAGAAATCCTCAAGTGTATGTATTCCATTATTGGCATACGTTCTTGCAATCTCTATTCCTACATAACGCAGGTGCCAAGGTTCATAGGTATAGCCAGTGATGGAAGTCGTATCGCGTTCGTACCTAACGATGTAGCCAAACTTCCATGAGTTCTCGGCTATCCACTTTCCGGCCACAGTGTCTCCGAAACACTGCATGATTGCGCAGCCTTGGGCTGGAACCGAAACATCGACCGCGAGCCCGGTCTGGTGCTCTGAATGACCTGCCTTAGCACTTCGAACCAGAGCCTCAGCCTCCCCGTATTGGTCAACCTTGTCGACAAACAACTCGCGCTGGTATTCATAGGAGCGGTAGGCCGAGTTCACAAACATTTGGCCTGCGCCCTGGAATAGCATCTCGCTGGCCATCGCCTCGAGTGCGGTGGCGGCAACATCGCGAAGCTCAAGACCCCTTGAGTTATCAAGCGATTCTGAGGAGCTGATCTCTCGAACCTGTGGTTCGAAGTCCAGCGGCGAGAGTGGACGAAGTTTGTTCACCACAACCCACTCGCTTCCGGCAAAACCGGTTGCGAGTCTTGGGTAGAGGTAGTCAGTGAGCTCAAGGGTGGGGACAACCCAGCCGGCAAGCTCTCGCTGCTCGGCTCGCTCCTCTAGAAGTTCAAAGTTGGGCTGCCCAAAAGCTCCCTGGACTAACAGGGATATTCCTACTGTTGCGGCAACGACAGGCGGCAGAAAGACAAAGCTGGCCCTGCGACGCACGGGAGTAGGATTGGGCACACCTAAACCCTATTTCTTGGAGTTCTTTTGACTGCCAAATCCCGACGGGAAGCCGCGAAACTGGCAGCACAGTCCGGACAGATGAATCACCGCCAGATCGTGCTGGTGCTGATAGGGCTAATGTCCGGAATGTTCCTCGCAGCGCTTGACCAGTCAGTTGTGTCCGCGGCCATGCGAACAATCGCGGATGACCTTGGCGGTTTGTCGCTGCAGGCCTGGGCTACCACCGCCTACCTAATCACCTCCACTGTCTCGACTCCTATCTATGGAAAGCTCGGGGATATCTTTGGCCGAAGGCCAGTATTTATGGTCGCCATTGCAATTTTCATCCTGGGTTCTTTCACAACCGGCTTTGCCAACACGATGGTGGAGCTTGCTGCTTACCGAGCCCTCCAGGGCATTGGGGCTGGCGGACTGTTCTCTTTGGCCCTGACAATCGTTGCCGACATCGTGCCACCCAGGGAGCGCGCTCGCTATCAGGGCATGTTCCTAGCGGTATTCGGCTCTTCCTCGCTGATGGGGCCAGTAATTGGTGGGACCCTCGCGGGTATCGATGAATTTCTGTTCGTAGAGGGCTGGCGCTGGATCTTCTTGATGAACCTGCCTATTGGTGCGGCATCTATGTTCATGGTGATCACCTTCCTTCACGTGCCACACACTCCAAGGAAACAAAAGATTGACTGGTGGGGCGCTGCAGCAATCATCCTCGCCACAGTCCCACTGCTGCTCGTTGCCGAACAGGGCAGGGAGTGGGGCTGGGACTCACCACTAGCGATTGCGATGTATGTGGCAGGAGTGACCGGCATCATCTCCTTCATCCTCATTGAGAGGAAAATGGGAGAGTCTGCTCTTATCCCGCTGCACATCTTCAAAAACAAGACCTTTGCAAGGACTCAGGTCCTAGGTTTCATCATCGGCATGGGAATGTTTGGCGGAATGATCATCATTCCGCTAATCATTCAGGTGGTCTACGGGGTGAGCCCAACAATGACCGGACTGATGATGTTGCCAATGGTTCTTGGCATGATGACCGCGACAATCACCGCAGGAAGAGTCACGGCCAAGACGGGTAAGTATCGCTTCTTCTTCAACACCGGAACCGCCACCCTATTCTTTGGATACCTATATATGGTGCTCATGCTCAAGGCCGACACCCCACTCTGGGTGGTAGCAATCGGGATGATCATGGTTGGCCTCGGCCTTGGCCAGCTGATGCAAACCACAATGGTTGCTTCTCAGAACGCAGTGGAAGCAAGAAACATTGGTGTCGCAACGTCAACCGCCACCTTCTTCAGGCAGATGGGTGGAACGCTAGGTGTTGCCATCTTCATGTCCATGCTTTTCTCTCAAGTCACCGAGAAAATTGTCGATGCGTTCCGACGTCCGGAGGTAGCAACTGGAATCGCGGAAGCGCTGGGTGATGCCTCTGTTTCTGCTAACCCCGTGAACTCGGAGATACTTGGGATCCTTCAGAGTGGCGGCTCTGCCGCAGCCGATGTCACCAACGACTCCAGCTTCCTGATTGGGGCTGACGAGCGCCTGACCCTCCCGTTCCGTATTGGCTTTGTCGAGTCATCACTCAATGTCTTCCTAACCGCGGGCATCATCATCGGAATTGGATTTGTCATTAGTTGGTTTATCAAGGAGATTCCACTTAGGAACAAAAGTGCATCTGAGGAAGCAGCCGATGAGGCAGCTCTGAAGAGGCAAGCAGAATCCCTATAATCAAATAAACCACGGGAGTCCGGTAGTACCGGTCTGAGAGGAAGACTGTAAGTCTTCGACCGTCAAACCTGATCTGGGTAATGCCAGCGCAGGGAGACCTCAATCCCGTGCCTACAAACGAAAGGCACGACATGAAAAAGAAAATCGCACTTCTAGCGACAGCAGTGATGGCACTTACGGGCTGCGCCCAAACCCCAGACACGGTAAGGCTCGCAGCCCACGACTCATTCGCAATTTCCGATGAGCTCATCCAAAGCTTTGAAGAGCAAAGTGGCTTTGAGCTCGAGATAGTCAGACTGGGCGACACCGGATCGCTCACCAATCAACTATCCCTAACGAAGAATGCCCCAATCGCCGACGTCGTCTTCGGAATCGACAACACCTTCCAATCGCTTGCCATCGAAAGCGGTATCGCTCAGGGGGACTGGGCTGCAATCGACTACTCAGACGTCTGCTTCAACTACGACATCTCCTATTTTGAACAGGCCGACCTGACGCCACCTAGCAGTTGGCGCGACCTGATTGACCCGAAATACGAAGGGCTCACAGTTGTCACAAACCCAAGGCTCTCCTCACCGGGACTTGCCTTCCTAGCCACCACCTTCGCAGGCTTCGAGACCAACGCTGAGGTTTTCGAATACTGGCGGGGCCTGAGAGACAACAAGGTAAAGGTTGCAGGCAGTTGGGAAGATGCCTACTTCGTGGACTTCACCCGCTACGGCGGTGAGAAGCCAATCGTGCTGAGCTATGCGAGCTCGCCGGCCGCAGAGGTGGTCGATGGTGAGGCGCAAACCGCCGCACTGCGAAACGAATGCTTCCGACAGACGGAGTATGCCGCAGTCCTGACAAACTCACCAAACCCTGGGGGAGCCAAGCAGTTCGTCGACTTCTTGACATCGGAGACGTTCCAGGCATCGGTTGCCGAGGCAATGTACGTTTACCCAGCTGTTACGGGTGTTGAGGTTCCTAGAGCCTGGGCAGAGCATGCCAAGCCAGCCACTAGCGTCCTAGGCGAAGACTTGGACTTTGCTGCTAATCGGGAGCGTTGGCTTAAGGATTGGTCAGACGTATTTGACAACTAGCCTTGAGCTGCTGGCCACAACCGCATTCATTGCGGTTGTGAGCTCTGCAATCTCTTTGATTCTTGGCTATCCAGTTGGCAATTTCTTAGCGACTCTAGGAGCTAAATCAAGAGGGTTCCTAGGAGCCCTCTTGGTCCTCCCCTTTCTATTGCCTCCATTTCTTATTGGCATAACCCTTCTGCCACTTCGAGGTGACGACTTCGATTCCAATTTAGGAATACTTCTCATAATTTGCGCTCACGTGGTCATGAATGTTGGCTTCGTTGCGCGCATCGTGGCCTCATCTCAGTTGCCGCTGGAGCAGCTTGAAGCCGCCCGGTTAGATGGTGCGAGCAACTTCCTAGTTCGGCTTCGTGTGTCTCTACCTCAGCAAAGAGCGGCTCTAGCTGCTGCTGGTTTATTGATCGCCCTCTATAGCGCAACGAGTTATGGCCTTGTCACCTCTCTTGGCCAGGGCGTCGTTGCCACCCTCGAGACCGAGATAGCAATCTCTTCGCTTAGGGACCTAGACCTAAGTCGCTCCTTCGTTCTCGCTTTGCTGCAGACCCTGCTCACGCTGACTTTGTTTGTCTTCGCCCAACGAGCGGGTGCTAAGCCAACCCCTGTATTTGGTGAGGTGCCCTCCAGCCTCCCCAGCAGATTGGGAGCTGTGCTGGCTTTGCTGTTTGTCTTGGCGATTGGCTCGATTATCTGGAACATCGCCGGTCGGGCGCTGAGCCTAAACGGCGGACTGTTTGAGAACCTTGCAAGCCTTGGAACCAAGGGTGCAAGAGAGATACTCAACCTGACAGTTTTGGAAGCAGGTGCGAACTCACTGAGAAATATGGTTGTCGCAAGTCTCATTGTCTTGCCTCTTGCTTGGATTGCTGCCGGGAGACCAAGATCATCACTGCTCTACGTTCTACCGATTGGGATATCTCCGGTGGTGCTGGGACTGGGGTTTCTGATCCTCAGCGGCTACCTACCCAGGGACCTAAGTGGCTGGTGGCTTGTTCCACTGGTGCAGTCGATCTTCTTGTTCCCGCTCGCCTACCAAATCATTAGGCCAGCCCGGTTAGGTATGAGCCGCGAAATCCTAGAGGCTGCCCAGATGGATGGTGCAACGAAGCTGAGGGTGTTTGGCAGCATCGAAGGCCCTATTTTGGCAAGACCCCTTGCAGCTGCAGCTGCATTTGTTTCGCTGGCATCGCTTGGTGAATTTGGTGCGGCAAGTTTCCTGGCAACCGGGTCCGGCGCCACCTTGCCGCTGGTTATCTTTAGGTTGGCCTCAAGACCTGGAGAGGAGAATTTAGGGATGGCGATGACTGCGGCAATGCTCTTTGTCTTATTGGCGCTAGTAGTCGTGCTGCTTATTTCTCGAGAATCTCAAACTCCAGACCGCGAGCGCTAAGTCTTTTTGTGATCGTGTTTATGGCGTCCTTTGAGCTATCGATGAGCGTGAATATTCGTCCAAGCTCTCCCGCGACGGCACCTGTGGTGCCGCTGCCGGCAAAGAAATCTAAGACTCGGTCTGACTCCCTAGAGCTCGCCTGAATAATCCTGCGAAGAATGCCCTCGGGTTTTTGGGTTGGGTATCCAGTCTTCTCCTTCCCGGTTGGGGAGACGATGGTGTGCCACCAAACATCGGTAGGTAGCTTGCCTAGCTCGGCTTTTTCCTTAGTCACAAGCCCAGGTGCCATATATGGCTCCCGGTCCACCGTCTTAGAGTCGAAAAAGTAGTTCTTTGGGTCTTTGACATAAACCAAGATGGTGTCGTGCTTTGATGGCCAGCGAGACTTGGATTTACCCCCGTAGTCATAGGCCCAGATGATCTCGTTGAGAAAACACTCCCTGCCAAACAGCCCGTCCAGTAACACCTTCGCGTAGTGAGCCTCGCGGTAGTCAAGGTGCAGGTAGAGCGTTCCACTTTGGGTCAGCAGCCGCTTTGCCTCCAAAAGCCTTGGTTCAAGAAACTCCCAGTAGTCAGCGAAGCTGTCGTCATAACTCAAGGCACTCTGCGCTATTTGCTCGTATCTCTTTCCAGCAAAACCCACCGAGCCACTTTCAGACTGCCTCGAGGTTCGAGTAGTTCGCTCTTGCTCGCGTCCAGTATTGAACGGCGGGTCGATGTAGATCAGCTGGATGGAGGCATCGGGAAGGCTGCGCAGAACAGGTAGGTTGTCTGATAGATAGACCTGATTACCATTCACGCAAAGAGGTTAACAGCATGGAGCCAAAAGTCGTTCACTCGGAAGAAAATAGGCGCTACGAAATCTTTCTAGGCGAGGACCGCGTTGGTCTGATGGACTACAGCCTTGCTCCCGGAGAGATTCACCTGGTCCACACCGAAGTCGACCCCGCTCACCAGGGGAAGAACCTCGCTGCAATTCTGCTCAGGGAGTCACTTGCTGATATTCGCACCAAAGGGACTGAGAAGGTGGTCCCGGTCTGCTCCTACACCGTTCGGTATATGGAGAAGCACCCGGACACTCAGGACTTGCTGCTAAACCCAATCGAGGAAGCAATTGCAGCATGCCGCTGGTATAAGAAGGACTAGTCCCAGGTACTTGGAGCCGGTTCCTTGCCCTTTGGCAGCTGAACCGAAGCTGCCCAGTCCTTTACCCACTTAGGCAGCACAGGCGGTTTGCCTGGCCAGCCGCCAGAGCCTTCCAGGACCTCTTGTGGGGTGAGCGTTCCCCAAGAGCGCTTTAGGAACCTTCCGCGCATGATCGCCCGGGCATAGATTTCGCCATCGCGGACAAACCGCTGCTCGATGTAGTACGCGATTTCATCCCAACCAAGAACCTTGGTCTCGATGGTGAACTTCTGCCAAGGCAATAGCGCCTTGCGATAGCTAATGGTCGAGTTCACCACGATCGGGAACCATCCCCGCCTGTTCCACTCCTGCCTAATTCCAGTTCGCAGGCCCTGGTCATAACGCGCAATGTCCATGAGCGTCAGGAAGACGCCATTGTTCATGTGGTTGTAGACATCTAGGTCGGTGGGCCAAACCCTGAGGGTTATCCGCGAGACTTCAGCAATGGTTAGCTTCGGTCGTCTGCGCCAGGTGAGCCAAACGTAGAGAATTCGGAACCAAAGCTTCACCAGATCACCACTCGGTCACCCTTTGCAAGCCACATCTGATCTTCCTCCGAAACCTCAAAAGCCTCGTGGTAGATATCAAGGTTCTTGACTACCTGGTTAGCCCTGAACTCTGGCGGAGAGTGCGGGTCAACTGCAAGACGCTGAATTGTGATCTCGTCACGACCCTTGTTGCGCCAGCACTGCGCCCAGCTCATCAGGAACCTTTGGGCCGCAGTTAGCCCATCAATGACCGGCGGCTCCTGGCCATCAAGTGAGATTAGGTAGGCCTTCCAGGCGATGCCAAGACCACCAAGATCGCCAATGTTTTCTCCGATTGTGAGTTCGCCGTTCACCTTGTACTTCTCATCGAGCTGCGCCGGGGTTAGCGCGGAGAACTGATCAATGAGGGACTTGGTCCTAGCCTCAAATGCCTTGCGGTCGTCCTCAGTCCACCAAGAAACCAGACGCCCGTCGCCGTCATACTTAGAACCCTGGTCATCGAAGCCGTGGCCAATCTCGTGGCCAATGACTGCCCCAATGCCTCCGAAGTTTTCAGCAGGATCAGCCTCTGGTGAGAAGAACGGCGGCTGCAGAATTGCAGCCGGGAAGACGATCTCATTGAGGCCTGGGTTGTAATAGGCGTTGACCGTTTGAGGCGTCATGTGCCACTCGTCACGATCAATTGGCGAGCCGATCTTGCCAGCGTGATAGTCAAACTCCCACCGAGAGACTGCCTTAACGTTTTCAATCAGGTGGTCCCTGGAAATCTTGATGGAGCTGTAGTCCTTCCACCTAACCGGGTAACCGATCTTTGGCGTGAACTTAGAGAGCTTGGTAAGGGCCTTTTGCTTGGTCTCGTCAGTCATCCAGTCCAAGGACTTGATGCTCTGCTCATAGGCCTGAATCAAGTAGTCAACGAGCGCATCCATTTGCTGCTTCGCCTCAGGCGGGAAATGCTTCTCGACATAGATCTGGCCGATTGCCTCTCCGAGGCTGCCCTCGACTAGCGAGACCGCTCGCTTCCAGCGCGGACGGTTCACCGGAGCACCGGTCAGCTTCTTGCCATAGAACTCAAAACGCTCAGCGACCAGATCTTTGGATAGGTAAGGCGCATAGCCGCGAATGAGGTCCATCCGCAGCGCATCCTTCATGGCCTCAAGGTTTTCCTCCGAGGCGAGCTTCGCAAAACCTTCGAAGAAGGAGGGCATCATCACTACATTCCATTCGAGTAATGATTCTCCCTTTCCAAGGGCTGAGATGTATTCATCCCATGGAATACCTGATGCCAGAGTCTTCAAATCCTGTAGAGAGTGCAGGTTGTAGGTCTTCTCTGCGTCGCGAGAGTCAACACGGTTCCAGTGCAGCTGGGCAATCTTTGTCTCTAGCTCATAAATGCTCTTTGCTCTGGCTGCAGCATCGGGCACGTTAGCGAGCGAGAGCATCTTCTCCAGATGCGGGAGGTAGTCCTTACGAATGTCCTCGTACTTCTCGTCAAAGTAGTAGTCACGATCTGGTAGCCCAAGACCACCCTGGTAGAAGTGCAGCAGGTAGCGCTCGGGGTTGCCTGGATCGTTGTCTACGTATGAGCCCCAGAAGCCTCCGACTCCCTCGCTCTCAAGCTCTCCGATGAGACGGAACAGCTCGGCGATGGTTTCAACCGCATCAACTCTCGCGAGCTCGGGTTCGAGTGGTTTGGCGCCAAGAGACTCAATATGGTCCTCGTCCATGAAGCAGGCGTAAAGATCGCCGATCTGCTGGCTTACTCCTGGACTTGGATTCTTACTCGCTTCCTCGAGGATCTCCTTGACGGCTAGTTCCGAGTCGTCTGCGAGCATGTGGAAGCTGCCGTGGATGGCTTTGTCTTCCGGGATCTCTGTCTCGTCCAACCATTTGCCATTTACATGGCGAAATAGGTCGTCTTGTGGTCTAACTGATTCTTTAAATGCGGCTTTCTCGAGCCCTGGCTTCATTGGCATAGCCCCTAGTCTAAGCAAACTTCTGAAAGCTAAACTGGGGTTGTGGCAGTAAACAAAATCATCCTCTACTACGCCTTTGCGCCCGTGAGCGACCCCAAGGCCGTGATGCTCTGGCAGCGCACGCTCTGCCAGTCTCTTGGCCTCAAGGGTCGAATTCTGATCTCAGAGCATGGAATCAACGGAACCCTTGGCGGTGACATGGATGACCTGAAGAAGTATGTGAAGGCCACTCGCGAGTATCCGGGATTCGGAAAGACTGACTTTAAGTGGTCGGACGGGACCGGCAACGACTTCCCCAAGCTCAGTGTCAAGGTGCGCAAGGAGCTGGTTGCATTCACTACCCCGGACGAGATTGTCGTTGAAAAATCCGGCATTCAAAACGGTGGCAAGCA
>JADHKY010000032.1 GCA_016780945.1 Aquiluna sp.
CGATGTCCCATGTAGCCATGGGATAAGGGTAGGGGAGCTGCGAGCAATTGCGCTGCTGGTCGTTCGGCGATGCTTATCCCTCGGCCACGCCGAACAGGAGCTGAATCATTGGGCTAACCTGTTAACCACTTCAGCGCCCAGCGCCGCGCGAGAGACTTCTTTATCTAAGGACCAAAGCAATGACTGAAAAAGCAAATATCGGTGTCGTGGGGCTCGCCGTGATGGGCTCTAACCTCGCTCGTAATCTTGCCTCTCGCGAAGGTAACCGCGTGGCCATCTATAACCGCACCGTTGAGAAGACCAACCAGCTCACAGCGGACCACCCAGAAGCAAACTTCATAGCCAGCGAGAGCATCGACGACTTCGTTGCGTCGCTGTCAAAGCCAAGAACGGCAATCATCATGGTGCAGGCAGGTGCCGGCACCGACGCCGTCATCAGCCAGCTGACCGAGCGGTTTGAAAAGGGTGACATCATCGTCGATGGTGGCAATGCCCTTTACACCGACACCATGAGGCGTGAAAAAGAGGTCTCCGAAAAGGGCATTCACTTTGTTGGGGCCGGTATCTCCGGGGGTGAGGAAGGTGCGCTGAAGGGTCCCTCGATCATGCCCGGTGGCACCAAGGAGGCCTATGCGACTCTTGGTCCAATTCTGGAAACCATTGCGGCTGTCGCTGAGGGTGAGCCCTGTGTCACCCACATCGGCTCCGATGGTGCCGGGCACTTTGTAAAGATGATTCACAACGGCATCGAATATGCCGATATGCAACTCATCGCAGAGGCCTACGACCTGCTGCGTCAGTCCGGAGGTTTCAGTCCGGAGGAGATCGCCGAGATCTTCACCGAGTGGAACAGGGGAGAACTCGAGAGCTACCTCATAGAGATCACCGCAGAGGTTCTCAAGCAAAAGGACGCTAAGACCGGTAAGCCACTGGTTGATGTCATCCTGGATGCCGCAGGCAGCAAGGGCACAGGTGTCTGGACCGTGCAGACCGCTCTAGACCTTGGGACCCCGGTCTCGGGAATTGCGGAGGCAGTATTTGCCCGCTCTTTATCTGCCCAGTCCGCTCAGCGAGAAGGCAAGCCTGAGCTGCCAGCTGCAAACCAGGTGTGGGCGGTAGAGGACAAGCCGGCATTTGTTGAGGCGGTGCGCAGAGCGCTTTATGCCTCGAAGATCATTGCCTATGCTCAGGGCTTCGACGCCATCAGGGCCGGCGCCAAGGAATTTGGTTGGCAGATCAATCTTGGTGAGGTTGCGAAGATTTGGCGCGGCGGCTGCATAATCCGAGCACAGTTTTTGAACCGCATCACCGACGCCTACCGCAAGGACGAGAACCTACTCTCGCTTCTATTTGACGAATACTTCATCGCGGCCATCGCGGGAACAGTTGCCTCCTGGCGAGAGATTGTTGCAATGGCAGCCCTTACCGGCGTCCCATCGCCGGCATTTGCCTCTTCCTTGAGCTACTACGACGGGCTTAGGGCAGAGCGTTTGCCAGCGGCTTTGGTGCAGGGACAAAGGGACTTCTTTGGCGCTCACACCTATAAGCGCGTCGACGCCGAGGGCAGTTACCACACCCTCTGGTCGGGTGACCGCTCAGAGATAAAGACCGACTAACTTGCTAGGCCACTGGGTATTCAAATTCATACCTATGGCCCTGATTTGGGGCTCTAGCTTTTTATTCATTGAGCTATCGCTGGAGCTCACCACGGCATTTGGCGTCGCTTTCTGGAGGACTGCGCTGGGAGCTTTGGCAATGCTGGCACTTGGGTTTATCTTCAAGATTGCTCTTCCAAAAAAGCTGAGCCAGTGGGGGCATTTGTGGGTGGCGGGTTTTTTGATGTCTGCCTTTCCCTTCACGATGTATGCATTCGCTCAGCAATTCACCACAAGCATCTTGGCTGCAATCCTGAACGCCACCACACCTATTTTTACGCTGCTTGCGATCCTGACCATCTTCCGCGGCCAGAGGCAATCGGCAACCGCAATAATCGGTCTGCTGGTGGGGCTTGTGGGCGTGGGAGTGACCCTGGGGGTCTGGCAGGGCTTTGGCGATAACGACCAGCTCGCGATCCTGGCGCTGGTGATGGCCAGCATCTCCTACGGAATCGGAACCCCATACATCCGCAAGCACATCACTCCCATGGCACTGGCTCCCACCTCAACCGCTGCGATCCAGGTCCTTACTAGCGCGCTGACGCTGCTGCCTTTTTATGTCCTGACCGGGCCACTGTTCATCGCAGAACCCCGGGTTGAAACCCTCGGGTCACTGATTCTGCTCGGAGTGCTTGGCAGCGGAGTTGCCTACTGGCTCTTTCACCAGATTGTGGCTCAGGCAGGCAGTGCGGTTGCGGCGACTGTGACCTATACCAACCCGGTGATTGCAACCTTCTGGGGAGTGCTGCTGCTTGGTGAAACCCTGCGCTGGTATGAGCCGGTTGGCGCCATTCTGGTTATTACCGGCGCCTACCTGGCTCAGGGCAGAAGGCTAAAGCTCTTCCGAATCCGAGAAGGCTAGCCAAATATTCATCGGCCTGAAGCCGGCTTTCTCATACAGCGCCACCGCTCCGGTGGAGTTTCCCGTGTCAACCGCAAGCGCTACATCTTTGAAGCCTCTTGCCACCGAGTAGGCGCAGCCCCAGAGCAATAAGAGCTCGCCATAGCCCTTGCCGCGGTGAGAGGCGAGAACGCCAATCTTGTCGATGAAGCCGCCGTTATTCTCGGCCCTGTGGTTGGTGCAGACCAGAAGACCAACCGGCACCCCGGCCTCCTCCAGAAAAAACACGCCTTCCGGATCCTGCAGCACCTGCTCGCGCTGCTTCTTCTCCCATTCGGCATAGTCCTTTGGTTTGAAGCCGTAGTGCTCTGAGAAGGACTCCATGAGCAGTTTGTGCCAGGTCTTGCGCTCTGTTTCAAAGTTTGCTTGCCGGATTGAGACATTCTTTGGCATCTTTGGAAATGCCCTGGCTGGCTGATGGTTTCGCATAGTCCAATATCTGCGCACCAAATAAAAGCCGGCGTTTTCGTTTGCAGCTCTCAGCTCTGGGTCTTTTGAGTTGCAGCTTCCGCGCAGCTCAAACCCTGGGTAATTCTCTTTTGACCACGAGATTGCTCTTTCTAAGCTGCGCGCATAGTCGTGGCTTGCGGGAAGCCCGAAGACATCTATTTCGACCCGTTTGCGCTTCTTGTCCACCTGAGCGGTGACGAGGTCGGTGATAACGCCATCTACTGCAAAGACCTCGGCTAGGACGTCGTCATAGTAGCCGCCCAGCTCCTCTTTGATTTCCTCAACGCTAGAGTCTTCAAACTCTGGGTCGATGGCGCTGTCGTGAGCATTGCAGAGGGCAACCAGCTGGTCTAGATCCTCTGGTTTCCAGGTCCTAAACATCGGCCTTCCTCAAGTCGGGCAGCTCCCAGGGGCGAGATATCACCATGAGAGTTATAAACGATCCGGCATAGAGAAGGCCAATCAAAACTCCCAGGTCGGCTGTTACCGTGCTGCGCAGCAGGAAGTAGGTTGCGGAGATCAGGCTTGCAAAGGTGAAGTTAAAGACTCCAAGCAGCGAAGAGGCGGTGCCGGCCTCTGAGCCGTGGTTGTAAAGAGCGATGGTGGGTAGGACCGTCAAGCTTGCTCCAAAGATGAACAGCTGAATAAAGAAGAAGACCTCGGCCCAAAAAAAGCTCGTTCCGGAGGTGAAGAAAAGCCCCAGACCAAGCGTTGCGCCAATGAGGCTATAGGAGGCAAGCAGCCAGTGACCCTGGATAAACCTTGCAAGGTAGGCCCCAAGCTGAACCCCAATGTAGGAGGCAGCTCCGTTTACCGCCATCCAGACACCAAAGTCTGTCGGACTAACCCCAAAGCCGTCCTGGAAGATAAAAGGAACGAAATTCAAGTAGCTAAACAGAGCGCTCAGCTGCAGCGCTGCATAAAACATCAAGCCAATGAAGACCCGGTCCTTCAGGACATTTAGATATCCCCTAGCAAGCCCCAGCGGAGAACTACTTCTCCTGGCCGAAACCGGCAGAGTCTCAATCAGGAAAGCGTTGGCAAATAGCAGTAGCACCAGAGTCACGATTGCAAAGAATAGAAAGACACCCTGCCAGGCAATCAGCTCGGTGAGCTGAGAACCCAAAATGGGTCCAAGAATCGGAGCCAACGACTGGACCAGGAAAACCCTTGCAAGCATCTGCCGCATCGGTTGCCCCCGGAACAGATCCCTGATCACAGCCCTGGCAACCACATCACCACCAGCTGCGAAGAAGCCCATGAAGAACCTCAGCAGAATGAAAACTTCGATGTTTGGAGCAAAGAAGGCAAGAATCGTGGCCAGCAGATAACCGCTCATGGTTATTAGCAGTAGCGGCCTGCGACCAAAAGCATCCGAGAGTGGGCCGATGAGTAGCTGGCCAGCTGCGATACCGACTGTGACACCGGTAAACGAGGCCTGGACAACACCATTGGCGACCCCGAAGAACTGCCCGATGGCCGGGAAGGCCGGAAGATATGGGTCAATTGTGAAGGGAATCAGGCTCATCGAGAGCGCGAGGATGAAGATGTAGACCATCAGCATCTTCTTGCTGAGCTGGTCTCCAGAATCTATGACCCTGCCCTTGACGATAGGAAGCTTGGGTAGGGGCACCCTAAGAGAATAGTGGTTCGGCGATGAGCTCAGAGCCCTGAACCCCACCTGGAATTGCGAATACCGCAGACCCGATTGGCACGGTCCACTTGTTGAGTAGGTCCAGCTTCTCCAGCCGCCTTTGAATCGGCAAATACTGCCTAGAAATATCGCGCTGATAAGCAGTCCACAAAAGCCCAACGTCCATGCTGCCGCGCTCGTTCATGCCGTTGTCATAGCTAAATGGTCGGCGGAAGATTCGCTCCGCGCTCTCCACAGGAGCCGCCCTTCTAATGTGTGCGAACTCGGGAATCACAAGCAGGCCGTTTGGGTGCCTCGCACCCAGATCAGGAACATCGCTCTCATTGGTTCCGGTTAGTGGGGCTCCGTTCGAGAGCTTGCGTCCAATCACCTCCTCCTTAGAGGGGGTCCCGAGCTGGTCCCAGGTATCGAGCTGCATGGCGATTCGGCGGAACACCATCAGGGTTCCTCCCCTAATCCACTCTGGGCCCTCGTCTATCCACACCACCGAATTGAAATCCTCCGAACCAAGCTCTGGGTTTGCGGTGCCATCGACTTGGCCCATTAGGTTTCTGTGGGTGAGGCCGGCGGGAATCATTCCAGGCGAATGGGCAAAACCTGGCTGCACCCACCTGACGCTCGCAAAGGGCATCGAGTCTCTAACCAGTCCCCGGGTGCCATGAGCCAGCACAACAGGATCGTCAGCGGCAATGTGAATGAGCACATCTCCGCCCGAGTAGCGATCCTCCAACTGGTCCACGCTAAAAGCTGGCAGCTCGGCAAAGCCTTCGGGTAGCTGAGAATCCAGGCCGAGCTTTGCGAAAAGGCTCGGGCCAAAACCGACATAGGCGGTGAACCTGGCGGCCCCAATCGCAAGCTCAGGGGCGGGATCGGCAAGCACGGGCTCTCCGCGCGTGAGCCTGGAGATGTCATCGGTGAGAAGCCGCATCCAGCGCAGCATGTCTTCCTTGGTGACGCTGTCCTTGAGATCGAGCGCAACCATGTTCGTAACCGCTTGAATATCTAGCTCGATGCCGCTCTGATGGGGACCAAAGAACTGCGCTTCTCTATTAGCGGCAAAGGTTTCTAGGTTTTGCTCGGCAGCCACACCTGCTGCAGAGGCTCCGGCGACAGCGCCTACTGCGCCAGCTGCCGCAGCCGCTGCACCGCTGGCGAGAAAACCTCTACGTGAAACCAATTAGTTGTCCATCTCCATCTCGCCGCTGTGGTACTCCTCGTCGCCGCCCTCGGCCGGCTTGGCAACTACTCCATTGGCGGTTATGTCTTCTGCACCAGCAAAATCAAAGGTGACTGAGATTTCTTCCCCAGCTTCAAGATCGTCGGTGAGCATCATGAGCATCAGGTGGTTACCACCTGGTTCGAGAACTATCGACTTGCCGGCCGGGACAGTCAGTCCGCCATCGATCTCTTGCATCTTCATCTCGCCACCAATCATGGCCATCTCGTGCACCTCGACAACTCCCGCTATCTCCGTGGCGCCCCGGACCAGCACCACATCTTGAGAGGAATTATTTGTCAGAGTTCCATAGACGGCGCTCATCCCTCCTTTGATGCTCATTTCAGAGGACTTCACCCAAAGATCCTGGGCAACGACCTCACCATCAGAAGCACAACCGGAGAGAAAAAGGGCAATTGGAATAAAAAGTAAGAAGGTCTTCCGCATTTCTTTTCCTAGATGTCGGTTCACGGGCGCATAATTCTTGAGCCTCAAGCATTGATTCTACAGCCTGTAGAACTTAAGTTTTAGGAAATTGGGTAAACAAGTCCCGACACGCGGGAGTTATTACCGCCTTAAAGTTCAAGTTGTGGGTTAATGTTCGAGAAAATAACTAAATAAGTGAACTTTTTCGCATTTCACTACTAGATGTAGTGGTTTGGTGCTAATGTTTGAAGTCTGAAATTTGCGAGAAATTTCACAAGAATTTGCCGAAAATGAGCCCGAAGCGGCCATAGAAATGGGGAGGGAACCAATGGCGGTGACCGTTTACACATTGCCAGCCTGCGTTCAGTGCGACAGCACGAAGCGCATGCTGCAGCGCAACCAGGTCGATTACAACGAGGTAGACATGAGTCAGGACCCGGTTGCTCTCGAGATGGTAAAGACCATGGGGTACACAGCCGCACCGGTAGTCGTCGCAGACGAAGAGCACTGGTCGGGCTTCCGCATGGACAAGATCCAGGCTCTTTCGGCCTAGCTGAGGTATGAGATGTTCGACGTGGTTTACTTCTCGAGCGTCTCGGAAAACACCAAACGCTTCGTAGACAAGCTAGAGGCCCAGTCGGTTCGAATCCCGATTCGCACCGAAGAGGCAGCAGAGTTTGTACACGATCGGGACAGCGTCCTAGTCGTCCCCACCTACGGTGGCGGAAACGACAACTCGACTGTCCCAAAACAGGTAATCAAGTTTTTGAATAATCCTGAAAACCGGAAACACATCAAGGCAGTAATTGCCGGAGGGAACACCAACTTTGGTTCTCACTTCGGCAAAGCCGGTGACATAGTCGCCGACAAGCTGGGAGTGCCAGTGCTTTATCGCTTTGAAATCACTGGCACACCAGAAGACGTAATAGAGGTCAAGGAAAGGCTGGCACAGTTTTGGCAAATTCAGTCGTAGAGATTACAGACGAGAGCGGCAACGTGGTTGAGACCAAGGGCGTTGCGAGTGCGCTGAGCTATCAAGACCTCAACGCCATGATCAACCTGTGGGGTAATGATCAGAAGCTACAGCTCGAGATGGACAAGCTTGCCGTCAGGAAGTACTTCCTCGAGCACGTCAACCAAAACACAGTCTTCTTCCACAGCCTCAAGGAGCGCCTGGACTACCTGGTAGAGAACGAGTACTACGAAAAGGAGATCCTGGATAGGTACTCCTTCGAGTTCATTACCAAGCTCAACGACCTCGCCTACTCCAAGAAGTTCCGCTTCGAGGCATTCATGGGTGCTTTCAAGTTCTACACCGGCTACGCGCTAAAGACCTTTGATGGCCAGCGCTACCTCGAGCGCTTTGAGGACCGAGTCGTAATGGTTGCCCTAACACTCGCCGAGGGTGTTGAGGAGACCGCAATCAGCTTGGTCGAGGAAATCATCTCCGGTCGCTTCCAGCCAGCAACCCCCACCTTCCTAAACTGCGGCAAGAAGCAGCGCGGCGAGTTCGTCTCCTGCTTCCTGCTTCGCATCGAAGACAACATGGAGTCAATCTCGAGAGGCATCAACTCTGCCCTGCAGCTCTCAAAGCGCGGTGGTGGTGTGGCGCTTAGCCTCTCCAACATTCGTGAGTATGGAGCTCCGATCAAGAAGATCGAGGGCCAGAGCTCGGGCATTATCCCGGTAATGAAGCTTCTCGAGGACAGCTTCTCCTACGCCAACCAGCTCGGTGCTCGTCAGGGTGCAGGTGCCGTCTACCTAAACGCTCACCACCCAGACATCATGCGATTCCTAGACACCAAGCGCGAGAACGCTGACGAGAAGATCAGAATCAAGACCCTCTCCATCGGTGTTGTGCTGCCAGACATCACCATGATGCTCGCCAAGGACAACGAGGACATGTACCTGTTCTCCCCCTACGACGTAGAAAAGGTTTACGGAGTTCCATTCGGTGACATCTCGGTAACCGAGAAGTACTACGAGATGGTCGATGACCCAAGGATTCGCAAGTCCAAGATCAAGGCTCGTGATTTGCTCCAGAAGATTGCGGAGCTGCAGTTTGAGTCCGGCTACCCATACGTGATGTATGAGGACACCGTTAACAACGCAAACCCAATCCAGGGCCGCATCAACATGTCAAACCTCTGCTCCGAGATCCTGCAGGTGAACACCCCAACCACCTACAACGCAGACCTCAGCTACAACCAGATTGGTAAGGACATCTCCTGCAACCTCGGCTCACTAAACATCGCCAAGGCTATGGATGGTCCAGACTTCGGCAAGACCATTGAGGCCTCCATCAGGGCGCTGACCGCAGTCAGTGACCAGTCCAACATCGAAAGCGTTCGTTCGATCTCCGACGGAAACCACAAGAGCCACGCCATTGGACTGGGCCAGATGAACCTCCACGGCTACCTAGCCAGGGAGCAGATCCACTACGGCTCCGAAGAGGGACTGGACTTCACGAACATGTACTTCTACACCGTGAACTACCACGCCATCTCGGCCTCCAACAAGATTGCCAAGGAGCGCAAGCAGACTTTCGACAACTTCGAAAACTCCAAGTACGCAACCGGTGAGTACTTTGACAAGTACGTTGACCAGACCTGGGCACCTGCAACCCCAAAGGTCAAGGAGCTGTTCAAGAAGGCCGGCGTTCACATTCCAACCCAAGAGGACTGGGTGGAGCTAAAGAAGTCGGTCATGAAGCACGGTATCTACAACCAGAACCTACAGGCTGTGCCGCCAACCGGTTCCATCTCCTACATCAACAACTCCACAAGCTCGATTCACCCAATCGCCTCGCGCATTGAGGTTCGCAAGGAAGGTAAGTTGGGCCGCGTTTACTACCCAGCTCCATACCTAAGCGAGGAGACCTGGGACTACTACGAGGACGCCTACGAGATCGGGCCAGACAAGATCATTGACACCTACGCTGCTGCGACCCAGCACGTAGACCAAGGCCTGTCGCTAACCCTGTTCTTCAAGGACACCGCAACAACCCGTGATGTCAACCGCGCTCAGATCAATGCGTGGCGCAAGGGCATCAAGACCATTTACTACATCAGGATTCGCCAGGCTGCCCTAGAGGGCACCGAGGTTGAAAACTGCGTCAGCTGCATGCTCTAGGCCAAAGGAAACCACCATGGAAAAGACAAAGCTAATAAGCCGTCCAGTCAACTGGAACAAGATCGAGGACTCAGTAGACCTCGATGTATGGAACAGGCTGACCCAGAACTTCTGGCTGCCCGAGAAGGTGCCACTATCTAACGATGTGCAGTCCTGGGGAACCCTGCGTCCGCACGAGCAGAAGCTCACCATGCACGTCTTCACTGGCCTGACCATGCTGGACACCATTCAGGGCACCATTGGAGCCATGAGCCTCATGCCTGATGCAAGGACTCAGCACGAAGAGGCTGTAATCACCAACATCGCCTTCATGGAGTCCGTTCACGCCAAGAGCTACTCGAGCGTGTTCTCAACCCTGTGCTCCACGACCGAGATTGACGAGGCCTTCCGCTGGTCAGAGGACAACCCCTACCTGCAGAAAAAGGCAGAGATCATCCTCGGTTACTACAACGGTGACGACCCGCTAAAGCGCAAGGTTGCCTCCACTTTGTTGGAGTCCTTCCTCTTCTACAGCGGTTTTTATCTACCTATGTACTGGTCATCAAGGGCGAAGCTAACCAACACTGCCGACCTGATTCGCCTCATCATTCGTGACGAGGCAATCCACGGCTACTACATCGGTTACAAGTTCCAGCTCGGCTACAACGAGGCCAGCAAGGAGCGTCAGGAAGAGCTTCGCAGCTACACCTACGACCTACTCCTCGAGCTGTATGAGAACGAGGTCAAGTACACCGCTGACCTCTACGACGAGATTGGACTGACTCACGATGTGAAGCAGTTCCTCCACTACAACGGCAACAAGGCCCTGATGAACCTCGGGTTCGACCCGCTGTTCCCGAAGGATGACGCAGAGGTCTCCCCTGCAATCCTCAGTGCCCTAAGCCCAGCCAGCGATGAGAACCACGACTTCTTCTCTGGCTCCGGTTCCTCTTACGTAATCGGCAAGCACGAGGCCACAACAGACGATGACTGGGACTTCTAAGGAGGAACTCATGGACTGCAATTGCGGCAAAGACACTTGCGGCTGCGGCGGCAAGCACTAAGCATCAAATAAAGTGCCGGGTGACCAATTGGTTACCCGGCTTCTTTGTCCCTAGAGTGAAGGAATGACCATGGACAGTGCAGTGAT
>JADHKY010000033.1 GCA_016780945.1 Aquiluna sp.
CGATCACGGTGCTCAGATTGATCGATTTGCAAGGTCCTTGGTTGCCGCCGCGCTTGGCCAAGAGGCCCCGGAGGATGGCTATGCGGGCGAGTACATCACCGAGATCAGTCAGCAGATTCTGACCAATCAGCCCGAGGTGCTTGAGCTAACGGGTGAAGAGCAGCAGGAAGCGTTCAGGGCCGCTGGTGTGGAGATGATGTTTGAGCAGATTAAGAAGTCTCTCGAGGACTTCGGTGCTCACTTCGACGTCTTTTTCCACGAGAACTCGCTCTATGAGTCAGGTGCAGTTGAGAAATCAATTGCAAGGCTCCGTGAGTCAGGCCACATCTTTGAAGAGGAAGGTGCTATCTGGCTTCGTTCGAGCACCTTTGGCGACGACAGGGACCGGGTGGTTATCAAGTCAGATGGCGATGCCGCCTACATTGCCGGCGACATTGCCTACTACCTAGACAAACGAGACCGCGGGTTTGATACCGCGATCTACATGCTCGGAGCTGACCACCACGGTTATGTGCCGCGGATGATGGCGCTATGTGCCGCCTTTGGCGATGAGCCAGGTAGGCATATGGAAATTCTCATTGGCCAGCTGGTATCGCTTGTTCGCGACGGTCAGCCGGTGCGAATGTCCAAGCGCGCAGGAAACGTCGTGACGATGGAGGATCTCGTCGAGGCGGTTGGGGTTGATGCAGCTCGCTACGCACTTTCGCGCTCGTCAATCAACTCCACCTTGGACATCGATATTGAGCTTCTTGCACGCAGGACGAATGACAACCCGGTGTTCTATGTGCAGTACGCGCATGCCCGCACCAAGCAGGTTGATCGCAATGCCCCGACCTTGGACGTTGACCGCAGTGAGTTCGACCCGGCTTTGCTGAGCGAGCCGAGCGAGTCGGAGCTGCTTGCAAAGCTTGCGGAGTTTCCAAGGGTGGTAACCCAGTCTGCGGAGTTTAGAGAGCCGCATCGGGTCGCTAGGTATTTGGAAGAGGTTGCAGGAAGCTACCACCGTTTCTACGACAGCTGCAGAATTCTGCCGCTTCCTGCTCGTGAGGTGGAAACCGTGCATCGCACCAGGCTCTGGCTGAATGACGCAGCTGGAGTAGTGCTCGCAAATGGCCTTGGTTTGCTCGGCGTCAGCGCACCGGAGAGGATGTAGTGGCCATGAAGAATCCTCTTGTTCCAGGTTGGCTGAGCGAAAACAAAGATCTAGAAGCTCTCGATGCTGCTATTTGGCCGGCAACGGCTCAGAGAAACGACCGAGGAGAGCTTGAGCTAGGCGGAGTAAGCGCGCCAGAGCTTGTCAGGCAGTACGGGTCGCCGCTCTATGTTTTAGACCAGAGTGATTTTGAGTCGCGGCTCGCCGAGGTCCGAGATGCTTTCGAGAATGCTGCGGCAAAGGCCGGCACATCGGTCAAGCTCTACTACGCGTCCAAGGCTCTTCTCACCACTGATGTTGCAAGGTGGGTGGTTTCTGCTGGCTATGCAATAGATGTTTCAACCGGTGGTGAGCTGGCTGTCGCCCTTGCCGGCGGAACCGAGGGCGAAAGACTTGGGCTCCACGGCAACAACAAGTCACTTGTTGAGATCGGCAGAGCGGTGAGTGCGGATGTGTCCGCAATAGTCATTGACTCCGAGATAGAGATTGAGCGAATTGCCTCAATCGCGGGTGCTCAGGACAAGATTCAACCCGTGAGGCTGAGGGTGAATTCAGGTGTTCATGCGAGCACGCACGAGTACCTTGCCACAGCTAGAGAAGACCAGAAGTTTGGCATCGCACTCGATGACGTTCCGCAGATGGTTGAGAAGATCCGCAGCCACTCGCACCTGCGTTTTTTGGGACTCCACTCACACATCGGGTCGCAGATTTTTGCAGTGGAAGGTTTCGTTGCGGCTGCAGAGAAGTTGCTCGAGGTTCACGCCGAGCTGCTCGCGGGCGGGGAGGTGCCAGAGCTAAATCTTGGAGGCGGTTTCGGCATTCGCTATACGGCCGCCGATGAGCCCATGCCAATAGCTGAGCTTGCCAGCCAGATTGTGAGTGCGGTTAGTAAGAAGTGCGCAGCTCTTTCAATAGCGGTACCCAAGTTGGCTTTTGAGCCCGGACGAATCATCGCAGGTCCTGCCGGAGTGACCCTCTACTCAGTTGGAACAACGAAGGATGTTGTAATTGCAGAGTCTGGTGAAGGAGCAAGTCGCCGCTATGTGAGCGTGGACGGTGGCATGAGCGACAACATCCGCCCTGCCCTCTATGGCGCTGAATACTCGGCTGCGATTGCTTCTAGGACCACTAACTCCTCGGGAGTGCTCTCGCGGGTTGTAGGCAAGCACTGCGAGTCCGGTGACATTGTGGTGCGTCACGAAATGCTCCCTGCCGATCTAGCAGTCAACGACCTCTTGGCGGTTCCAGCAACTGGTGCCTACTGCTATTCGCTATCTTCTAACTACAACTTTTTGCCAAGACCGGCTCTTGTTGCCGTGAAGGACGGCAAGGCGAGGGCTCTAGTCAGGGCAGAGTCCGAACAGGATCTACTGGAGAGAGACCTGGGCTACCAGCCCGGAGGAGGCGAGTGATGCAAGCTGCATACAGACCTATCCGGATTGGTTTGCTGGGAGCCGGATCCGTCGGTTCACAGGTAGCAAGACTCCTGATTGAAAATCGTGAGGAGCTTGCCAAGCGCGTCGGTGCAGAGCTAGAGCTCGTCGGCATTGCGGTGCGCAACAAGAATGCGAAGCGGGATGTAGACCTCCCAAGGGAGCTAATTACCGAGGACGCGGAGTCGGTCATTCTTGGCTCCGACATCGTGATTGAGCTTGCAGGTGGTATCGAACCGGCAAAAACCTGGATAAAAATGGCTTTGAATGCCGGTGCTGATGTCATTACCGCCAACAAGGCTTTGATAGCCGCTCATGGCTCTGAGCTAACCGCTCTGGCTCAGCAGTTTGGTGCTCAGCTCTACTATGAGGCCGCTGTCGGTGGGGCAATACCAATTATTCGACCTCTTCGCGCCTCCCTTGCTGGAGACAAGATCAATCGGGTTATGGGCATCGTCAATGGCACCACCAACTACATCCTTGACCAGATGGAAACAACCGGCGCTAGCTTTGAGGATGCTCTAAATGAGGCTCAGGCGCTTGGGTATGCAGAAGCTGACCCAACGGCAGACGTTGAGGGGTTTGACGCTGCCAGCAAGGCGGCGATTCTCGCAGGGCTCGCATTTCATAGCGAGATGCCCGTCGAAAAGGTCTATCGCGAGGGCATTACCTCGATAACCGCTCTTCAGATTGAAACCGCCAGGCAAGCCGGCTACACCGTCAAGCTCCTGGCTATTTGCGAGCGAGCGGGCGAGAACGGCGAAGGTTTAGTGGCAAGGGTTCACCCCACGCTCATTCCTCTCGACCATCCATTAGCTGCGGTTAGAGGCGCCTACAACGCTGTGTTCGTTGAGGCGGAAAGTGCCGGAAGGCTGATGTTCTATGGAGCAGGTGCTGGAGGCAAGGAAACAGCCTCCGCGGTTCTAGGAGACTTGGTATCCGCTGCAAAGCGTCACCTTGCGGGAGGACCGGGATTGGGAGATTCGACCCACGCCGACCTTGAGGCATTGCCGGTGCAGGCAATATTCACTCGCTTCCAGATCACGCTGGAGGTGGTAGATCAGCCAGGTGTGCTTGCCTCGGTGGCAAAGCAGTTTGCCGACAACGATGTAAGCGTCGAGACCGTCGCACAGAACGCCGGCACCGACTCGGACCTGGCACTTCTGACCGTTATGACCCACTCCGCATCCGAGGCTGCTCTTGAACGTTTGGTTGCCGAGCTTGCAAAGAACTCTTCAGTGAAGAAGGTCAGCTCTGTTATCAGGGTGGAGGGCGTCTAATGGCTCATCAGTGGCGCGGTGTTATTCGCGAATATATGGACAGGCTCCCCTTTACCGCCTCTGATCCGGTCGTAACACTTGGCGAAGGCGGCACGCCGCTAATCGAAGCGCCAGCGCTTGCAAAACTTTTAGATGTCGGTTCAGTTCACCTCAAGTTTGAGGGCATGAACCCTACAGGAAGCTTCAAAGACCGAGGCATGACCACCGCCGTCTCCAAGGCTTTGGGCGATGGCGCGAAGGCGGTAATCGCGGCCTCGACCGGGAACACGAGTGCCGCTGCCGCTGCCTATGCCGTTAAGGCGGGCATGCAATCGGTGGTGCTGGTGCCGGCCGGCAAGATCTCTTGGGGGAAGCTCTCTCAGGCAGTTGCTCACAAAGCGCAAATCTTGCAGGTAAGAGGAAACTTTGACGACTGCCTGAGACTTGCTCGAGAGCTGAGTGAAAACTACCCGGTGTTCTTGGTGAACTCGGTTAACCCAAACCGTCTCCAGGGTCAGAAGACAGCGGCATTTGAGGTCGTAGACGTCCTGGGTGACGCTCCTGATCTTCACGCTATGCCGCTGGGCAATGCGGGAAACATATCCGCATATCACCTTGGCTATCGCGAGGAGGTTGCGGACAAGCGAATCAAGAAGCAGCCAATGCTCTACGGCATTCAGGCAGCTGGTTCTGCTCCCTTTATCCAAGGGTCGCCGGTTGCCAAGCCAGAGACGATTGCGACCGCGATCCGAATCGGCAATCCTGCATCTTGGGACCTTGCCCAGGAGGCCAAGCGCGACAGTGGGGGAGCATTTGGCTCCGTTAGCGATAAAGAGATTCTCTGGATGCACCGCTTTTTATCCCAGGAGACCGGAGTGTTTGTTGAACCCTCGAGTGCGACAGGTGCCGCAGGACTTCACAAGTTGAGGCAGCTCGGAGAGCTTCCAAAGGTCAACAGCATCGTTATTACCGTCACCGGCCACGGCCTGAAAGACCCCGACTGGGCGCTAAAAGACCAAAACGGCAGGAAGATTAAGCCGAAGAAGGTGGCGGCTGCCGCTTCCTCGGTGGCGGAGATCTTAGGTTTGGAGCGCAAATGAAGGTAGCGGTAAAGATTCCAGCGACCAGTGCCAACCTCGGTCCCGGCTTTGACACCTTGGGCATGGCTCTTGCCCACTACGACGAGTACTCGGCAGACCTTGGGGGAGCCAAGCTCGTAATTGAAATAGTTGGCGAGGGCGAGAAGGATGCCCCGCGAGACGAGAGCAATCTGGTTTTTCGCGCAATCAAGGTCGTCTATGACTCGCTCGGTAAGAAGGTTCCAGCTCTAAAGCTTGTTTGCCACAACAACATCCCACACGGCAGAGGTATGGGCTCTTCGGGCGCAGCAGTCGCCGGCGGTGTGATGCTTGCCGCAGGCCTTTTGGCCGACGAGGTTGAGTTCTCCGAGCAGCAGCTGCTTGAGTTTGCTACCGAGCTTGAAGGTCATCCAGACAACGTTGCGCCTGCGCTCTTTGGAGGGCTAACGGTTGCCTGGGTCGATGAAGATGGCCCCCACCACAAAAAGCTAACAACTCACCGCGGTCTCTCACCTCTGGTCTTGGTGCCCTCAAACCAAATGTCAACCTCTCTTGCCAGGTCGCTGCAGCCGCAGTCAGTTCCCCACACCGATGCGGTGTTCAACGTTTCACGCTCGGCACTATTGGTTGCCGCGCTCACCCAGAGCCCCGAGCTATTGCTCGCGGCAACAGAGGACCGCCTTCACCAGAACTATCGTGCGAGCGCCATGCCTGAGACCTCTGAGCTAATTGCCTCGCTCCGAGCAAAGGGACACCCTGCTGTTGTTTCGGGGGCTGGCCCATCGGTGTTGGTGCTCGAGGACGACCCCCAAAAGCGGCTTTTGGCAATCGCTCACGTTGAGAAGAATTTCCCAAGCTGGCATGCCATGCCACTTGCGGTTGATGTCAAAGGTGCTAGTCTTATCTAGCAGCCAGGATCAGGCAGCTAACTAAGCCCCTCTGCATCTCCATTCAATTCTGAATCGCGGATTTGTGCCGCAAAGAAATGAGAACAAAACACAATGGATGAAATCCAAGAAGACAAGCCGGTAAAGCGCACTAGACGTGTTAGCTCAACCGCAGCTTCAGCTAAGACTGAGGTAAAGACCGAGGCAAAGCCCGAGGATTCAAAGCCAGCCGAGGCCAAGGCCGACACCGGTGAGGCTAAGGCTCCAGCAGCTAGAGCCCGCAAGACTTCCAAGCCAGCGGCCGAGAAGGCCGGCGGTGAAAGTGCTCCGAGTGCCGAAAAGGCAGAAGGCGGAGCCGAGACTAAAGAGAAGTCCTCCGACCGTCGTGAGGATCGCGAGACCCGCAGCTCCGACAGGGAGAACCAGCGTGACCGCGATGACGATCGCCGAGGTGGCGGACGTAACCGCCGTGGTCGCTACCGCGACCGCGACCGCAGGCGCAATCAGGACGAGGTCGAGCCAGAGATCACAGAGGATGACGTGCTGCTGCCAGTGGCCGGCATCCTGGATGTACTGGACAACTACTCGTTCTTGCGCACCAGCGGCTACCTACCTGGACCTAACGACGTATATGTTTCCCAGGGTCAGGTAAAGAAGTACGGACTTCGCAAGGGTGACGCCGTAGTCGGCTCCATCAAGCAGCCACGCGAGGGTGAAAACCAGCGTCAGAAGTTCAATGCGCTTGTAAAGGTTGAGTCCATCAATGGTCAGAGTCCGGAAGAGGCCGCGACTCGCGTTGAGTTTGGCAAGCTAACTCCGCTCTACCCAGACACTCGCCTTCGCCTCGAGACCGACAACAAGAAGCTCTCGACCAGAATTATCGATCTGGTTGCCCCGATTGGTAAGGGTCAGCGTGGTCTGATTGTTTCGCCTCCAAAGGCTGGTAAGACTTTGGTTCTGCAGGCAATTGCCAACGCGATCTCGACCAACAACCCCGAGGTTCACCTCATGGTGGTTCTGGTTGACGAGCGTCCCGAAGAGGTTACCGATATGCAGCGCACCGTCAAGGGCGAGGTAATTGCCTCCACCTTCGACCGTCCTGCCGATGATCACACCACTGTTGCTGAGCTTGCAATTGAGCGCGCAAAGCGTCTTGTTGAGATGGGTCACGACGTAGTTGTCCTGCTGGACTCGATCACGCGTCTGGGCCGCGCCTACAACCTAAGCGCACCGGCATCGGGTCGAATTCTCTCCGGTGGTGTTGACTCCTCAGCTCTCTACCCTCCAAAGCGTTTCTTTGGAGCAGCCAGAAACATCGAGGACGGCGGTTCGCTAACCATCTTGGCCACAGCGCTCGTCGAGACCGGCAGCAAGATGGACGAGGTCATCTTCGAGGAGTTCAAGGGCACCGGAAACATGGAGCTCAGGCTCTCCCGTCAGCTTGCTGACAAGAGAATCTTCCCTGCGGTTGACATCAACGCCTCCGGCACACGCCGCGAGGAGATGCTGATGAGCCCTCAGGAGACCAAGATCATCTGGAAGCTCCGCAGGGCACTTGCAGGTCTCGAGCAGCAGCAGGCTCTGGAGCTTGTTCTCTCAAGACTCAAGGACACCGCGAGCAACGTCGAGTTCCTTCTCAAGCTTGAGAAGTCGATGCCGGTGCCTACCGAGACTGATTCGGAATAACGTTGCAGGATTCGCTTGCTGGCCTAAGAGCCGAGCACGCGAGTTTGCAAGAGCAGCTCAGCGACTCGGCGGTTCACTCGAACCCTGCCCTGTCTAAAAAGCTGAACCGGCGTTATGCCGAGCTAAGCACCATCTTGGATGCTGATGCTCAGGCGAAGCTAATTGAGCAGGATTTGGCGGCAGCTAAAGAGCTTGCCACTGAAGACGCCAGCTTTGCCGAGGAACTTCCCAAACTGGAGGAGCAACTAGAGGCAGCCCAAGAGCGGCTGATGCGGCTTCTAATCCCACGAGATCCTGATGATGGCAGAGATGCAATTCTGGAGATCAAGGCCGGCGAGGGTGGTGCCGAATCGGCACTATTCGCTGGTGATCTCTTGAGGATGTACCTCCACTACGCCGCATCTAAGGGTTGGAAGGCGGAGGTCTTAGATAAGACCGAGTCTGACCTGGGCGGCATCAAGGACTGCCAGGTTGCTATCAAGTCATCGTCAACAGACCCCTCGCAGGGTGTCTGGGCTCACCTCAAATACGAAGGTGGTGTCCACAGAGTTCAGCGCGTTCCAGTAACCGAAACCCAGGGTCGCATTCATACATCGGCTGCTGGGGTACTGGTGTTCCCTGAGGTGGACGAGCCCGAAGAGGTAGAGATCTCTCAGAACGAGATCCGTGTCGATGTTTTTCGCTCATCCGGTCCTGGAGGGCAGTCGGTCAACACCACTGACTCCGCGGTGAGAATTACTCACCTCGAGACCGGCATCGTGGTCTCGATGCAGAACGAGAAGAGCCAGCTGCAAAACCGTGAGGCTGCAATGCGCGTCCTCAGGGCCAGGCTCCTGGCCTTCAAGCAGGAAGCAATTGACGCAGAGCAGTCGGCCGCAAGAAGGAGCCAGGTCCGCACGGTAGACCGCTCGGAGCGCATCCGCACCTATAACTTCCCAGAGAACAGAATTGCCGACCACCGCACCGGCTACAAGGCCTACAACCTCGACCAGGTGATGGATGGTGCGCTAGATCCGATTGTGGAGTCGGCTATCAAGATGGACGAAGAGGCAAGGCTCGCGGCCCTTGGCAATACCGAATCTGCTAACTGAGGCAATCGCTGAAATCTCGAGCCGGTTAGAGGCAGCCGGCATCGTCTCTTTTGAGGCGGAGAGCGAAGTGCTTCTAGCTGACTTCTTGCAAGTCTCCCGAGGTGAACTGCGCGCGCTGGCACTGACAGGTGAAGAGCGCGATCTTCTAGATCTAGAACCACTTGTTGAACGGCGAGTGAGTCGAGAGCCACTCCAACACATAACTGGGAAGGCGCCGTTTCGTTCAATCGAGCTCAAGGTCGGCCCAGGAGTCTTTATACCTAGATTTGAAACGGAGCTGGTTACCCAAATAGCCATCGACTATCTCAACTCTCTGCCAACACCTGGAAGGGCAGTCGATGTCGGAACAGGCTCTGGGGCTATCGCGATATCGCTCTCGCGAGAGAGTTCAGCCACGGTGTTTGCAATCGAGCAGTCCGAAGAGGCGGCCGAATATTCAAGAAAGAACATCCAAGAGCTAGCTCCTGAGGTGGAGCTCATCGTTGGTGACTTCGCTATTGAGCTTCCAAGGCTGCAGGACCTAGATGTTGTTATCAGCAATCCTCCCTACATACCCTCAAGTGCTGTCCCGATTGACCCGGAGGTTAGGGATTATGACCCAGAGCTCGCCTTGTATTCAGGGGAAGATGGCCTGAATGCCATCAGGGAGCTTGCGGCCTGTGCGCAGATCCCACTGCGCCCGGGCGGACTGCTCGTTATAGAACACGCGGACGGGCAATCGGATGAAGTTCGTGAATTACTATTGTCAGAAGGTTGGCGCTCAGTGAGTGTTCACCCCGATAACACTGGACGACTTCGCGCCGTGAGCGCCCTGAGAAAGTAGGAGAGTATGCAGAGGGTTTATGACTGCTCGGTAGACACCGACCTACTAACTGGATTTCGGCTTGCAAAAGTTTCGCTGGATCGCAATGAGCTCGTAGTACTTCCCACGGACACCGTCTATGGCATTGCTGCGAATGCCTTCAGTGCAAAGGGCGTTGAGGCCCTGCTGAACGCCAAGGGCAGGGACAGAACTATGCCCCCGCCAGTACTGATTCCAAAGGTTGAAACAATGTCGGCGCTTGCCGCTGATTTGCCTCTGGTTGCAAACCAGTTGGCTGCCGCTTTCTGGCCCGGCGCCCTAACCATGGTTCTCAAAGCTCAGCGCTCGCTCGAGTGGGACTTGGGGGAGACCCGCGGAACAGTGGCGTTACGTGTGCCTGACCACAAAATTACGTTGGCCCTCCTCGAGGACGTCGGCCCACTCGCGGTTTCCAGTGCAAACCTCACCGGTAAAGACGCTGCGGTTAATGTCCAGCAGGCAGTTGAGCACTTTGGTGACAAGGTAGCCGTCTACCTAGACGGCGGAGCCTCTCCAAAGGGTGAAGCATCCACAATTCTTGACTTGACCCAGGTGCGCGATGGTGAGCCCATTCGCGTGCTCAGAAAAGGGGCCATTACCCTCGACCGGATCCGCTCCGTGATTGGCAACGTGGAGCTCGAGGTCGACTAGTGCGGGCCTACTTCCTGGTCGCATTGATCACGGCAATCGTGACATTTGTGGCGACCTGGGGAGTGCGATCTTTAGCTAAGCGCTACAACATAACCCCTGCGATTCGCGATCGTGACGTTCATAAGTCTCCGACCCCGAGAATTGGCGGCTTGGGCATGCTTATCGGGCTCTTTGCCGGCTTCTACGCAGCTGGCAGCTTTGGCTGGTTTGAGCCGATTTTCACTGATCCTGGTCCGATCTGGGCGCTAATTGGAGCGGGTGGGCTAATTGTTGTAATTGGTTTGCTTGATGACCTAATTGAGCTTGACTGGACTGCGAAGATGGGCGGCCAAATGGCTGCCGCTTGGATTCTCGCCTCCT
>JADHKY010000034.1 GCA_016780945.1 Aquiluna sp.
TGGGTAAAGAGCGTCACAATCAATAGGTCAATCAAGGTGGTCAGACCAAGTGTGAAGGCGAAGCCTCTAACCGAAGAGGAGGTGAGAAGGTAAAGCACAACAGCTGCTGTGAAGCTAACAGCGTCAGAAACCAGGATGGTTCTGAAGGCGCGCTTCCAGCCTGCCTCGACCGCAATTTCAAGGCTTCTGCCATCACGTAGCTCGTCCCTAATTCTCTCGAAGTAGACGATAAAGGAGTCAGCTGTAATACCAATTGCAACGATCAAACCTGCGACACCTGCGAGTGAGAGCCTGTAGCCCTGCCTCCAGGAGAGGAAGGCGATAAACAAATAAACCAGCAGAGCTGCAATTACCAGAGAGCCGAGAACAACGCTTGCTAAGCCTCGATACTGGAAGGCCATGTAGATCATGACGAAAATCAATCCAATGAGGCCAGCAATCAGACCAGAACGAAGCGACTCGTCACCCAAGGTTGCGGAAATGTTCTCTTGAGACTGCACCTCAAAGCCAATTGGCAGAGCTCCATACTTCAACTGGTCGGCGAGCACAGTCGCGCTCTCCTGTGTGAAGTTTCCAGTGATCTGAGCCTGACCATTGGTGATAACAGCGTTCGTCGAAGGAGCAGTGATCACTAGCCCATCAAGCGTGATTGCAAACTGGTTTTGAGGACTCGGTTGACCAAATAATCGGGAAGTGACCGTACCAAATGAGCTTGTTCCCTCAGCATCGAACTCAAGATTCACAGCCCAGGTATTGGTCGAGGCTCCAGTTTGAGTAGTGATGGTTCCCGCGAAGGCGTCTGAGATGTTCTCGCCACGAACCTCAACTGGGCCGAGTATGTACTTAAACCTTAGGAAATCATCACAGGTAACCAGTGGCTTGGCAGGGTCATCTACCTGTCCCGGGGTCCTGAACTGGGTTGAGCAGTCGAAACTTTCAAATTGGGCCTGCAAGCGCTCAGTGACCCAGGCGGCGTCCGACGCATTTACCGGCTGGGTAGTTGGCACATCACTTAGAGAATCTAGATCGACTGGCTCTACATCTTCGCCGAGCGGGATTGAGTCTGCATAGGTTATGACCGGCCTGAACTCTAGTAGCGCGCTGGCCTTAATTAGCTGGAGCGTATTTGCGTCTGGGGTTCCAGGGATTGCGACAACGATGTTCTCATTGCCTTGAATTGTGACCTGAGCCTCACCAACGCCCGAGCCGTCAATTCTCTGACGAATAATCGACACGGCTTGGTTCAGCTGCTCAAGAGATGCCTGCTGACCATCAGCAATTGATGGAGTCAAAATCAGCTGAGTTCCACCCTGTAGGTCAAGAGCAAGCTCGGGTGCCCAGCTAGCTCCAGGCTGAGCGGTAACGGTGCCCCAGGTGATGAGTGCGACAAAGAACGCAGCGATACCTGTAATCCAGGAAATTCTGCTTCTGGCCGACCTCGCGGTCGTATTTTCAGCCAACGGTTACTTCTCCTCAGCGGGCAGTACTTTTCCAACCGCTCCACGAAGCACTCTCAGCTTCGTGCCTTTTCCGGACTCGATCTCCAGCTCATCTTCTGAGACAGAGAGCACCTTGCCCTTGATTCCTGCGTGCAAAATGACCTGCACCCCTACCTCGAGAGTGTTCTGCATAGCCTCGACGTCCTTCTTACGGCGGCGATTCTGCAAGACCAAAAAGATGATCATCAGCGCCAAAACGGCCAATAGTAGAGCGTCCAAAAACTTTCCTTACCGAACAGGTCCCCCGAAATTATAGGCGTTAATGGCCTCTAGTGGGGCTAAGGCTGGATGTGGGCGATCCCATCCGGCGTTATTTCTCTTCCCCTTGGGGTTCTCTGAATAAATCCGACTCGAATTAGGTACGGTTCCAACACAGCCTCTATGGTGTCTGGCTCTTCTCCAAGTGCCACCGCAAGCGTTGATAGACCCACCGGTTTTGAGTTGAACTTGGTGGCAAGAAGCCTCAGCAACTGATTGTCGACCCTGTCCAAACCCGCCTGATCGACGCCAAAGAGCTCCATAGCCTGAATAACAACGTCTCTGCTAATCACACCATGCTCCCCCACCGATGCGAAGTCTCTTGTCCGCCTTAGTAGTCGGTTCGCGATTCTGGGTGTGCCTCGAGATCTCTTGGCAAGCTCGCTGAGGGCATCGCCCTCGATATCGACTCCCAGCTTCCTTGAACTTGTTTGGATAACCTGCTCCAGGTCCGCAGGCTCGTAGTACTCAAGGAATGCTGTGAAGCCGAAGCGGTCCCTCAGGGGATTCGGCAGCATTCCGCTTCTAGTAGTGGCTCCAACCAGTGTGAAGGGAGCGATGTCAAGCGAGATGGATGAGGCGCCAGGCCCCTTGCCAACCATTACATCGACGCGGAAATCCTCCATGGCTAGATAAAGCATCTCCTCTGCACTTCTAGAGAGCCTGTGGATCTCATCAATGAAGAGAACATCAGATGGTTCAAGTGCCGAGAGGATTGAGGCGAGATCGCCCGCTGACTGTATTGCGGGACCGCTTGAGAGCTTGAGAGTTCGCTCCGATTCCGCAGCAACAATCATGGCAAGTGTCGTCTTACCAAGGCCAGGCGGTCCCGCAAGCAGGATGTGGTCGGCACTACGGTTGTCCTTTTTAGCGGCGGCAATGACCAGGGAGAGTTGGTCTACGACTCTTTGCTGCCCTACAAATTCGCTTAGGTCTCTAGGCCTTAGGGCAGCCTCGAGCTCGAGATCCTCACGCTCCAATTCGCTCATTTGAGCTTGCCTTTGCCAAGCTCAGCAAGAGCCGCTCTCAGGGCCTCCGACTCACCGAGTGAGCCATCAATCTCCGCGAGCACCTTTCGTGCCTGAGACTCCTCAGTTCCAAGTTGAAGTAGCGCTTGCAGAACCCTTTCCTTCTCAGGCGTTGCGGCGCTAAGCCCGACCTTGCCGCCAAGCGAGATCAGGATCAGCTTCGCGGTTTTTGGCCCAATACCTGGGATGGCCCGGAAAGCCGCTTCGTCCTGATTGTTTACCGCATTTGCGATTCCAATTGCATCCATTCCGGCAAGGGTGGTCATGGCAAGCTTTGGACCAATTCCGCTGACTGAGCAAAGCAGGTCGAACTGCTCTCTCTCCTGCGCAGACTGGAAGCCAAAGAGGCTTAGCTCGTCCTCACGAACGACCAGTCTGGTGTCGATGGAGGTCTTGTCGCCGGCTCTAAGTTTGAGTATGTGGCGGGGTGTTAGGTGGACATGGAGTCCAACCCCACCTACCTCAATCACACACGAATCGACCCCTAGTGAGGCGATTGTGCCGCTGAGAGTCGATATCACAGGCCTAACCTAATTGCCTGTTAGCCGCTTTCGATGCTGCGACCCACTTGCGCTGTGCCTCAGTGGTTGCCTTGGTTGATCGCTTTTGGGCGCATACGGCAACTGCGAGCGCATCCGCCACATCAGCAGGTTTAGGAATCTCGTTCATTTGCAGGATCGCCTTCACCATGAGTCCAACCTGGTCCTTTGTCGCCCTGCCATTACCGGTAACGGCGGCCTTCACTTCGCTGGGAGTAAAGAATTCAACGGGTATGCCGCGGCTGTGAGCAGTGGCCATGAGAGCCCCGGAAATCTGAGCAACACCCATTACGGAGCGGAGGTTGGCCTGTGCAAACACCCGCTCCAGGGCCACTAATTCTGGATGGTGCTTGTCAATTAGTCTTTCCAGCTTGAGCGCAATCTCTCCAACCCTGGCCGCAGGATCGGTCTTGGCGTCAGTTTGAAAGACTCCGAAATCAATTGCCTTCTTGCCCTCAACTAGGCCGAATCCGCACCGGGTAAGCCCTGGGTCAACACCTAAAATCTTGGCCATTAGTCTGCGAGCTGCGAGAGCACCTCGTTGGAGACGTCCATGTTGGTATAGACCTCTTGCACATCGTCTAGGTCCTCTAGCGCCTCGACTAGACGAACAATCTTGCCCGCAGTCTCAGCGTCTGCATCGACCTTTATGGATGAAACAAACTCCACATCAGCCGACTCGTAGTCGATGCCGGCATCCTGGAGGACCTGGCGAACGGCAACCATAGAGCTTGCCTCGCAGGTGAGGACTGCGCCATCTGGCCCGGATTCGATGTCCTCGATGTTGTGCTCAATGGTTGCCTCGAGAACCGCGTCTTCGGTGACATCTCCTGGCAGGACAATCACGCCCTTGCGAGAAAATTGATAGCTCACCGAGCCTGGGTCAGCAAGGTTACCGCCGCCCTTCGTAAAGGCCAATCGCACCTCGGCAGCTGCTCGGTTTTTGTTGTCAGTAAGACACTCAATAAGAATTGCCACTCCCCCGGGACCATAGCCCTCATAAAGGATGTTCTGGTAGTCAACGCCATCGCCTAGGTCGCCAGAACCACGTTTGACCGCCCGGTCAATGTTGTCACCGGGAACCGAACTCTTCTTCGCCTTGTAGATGGCGTCATATAGAGTCGGATTTCCTTCAGGGTCTGGTCCGCCCGTGCGAGCCGCAACCTCGATGTTCCTAATCAGCTTCGCCCAAAGCTTTGCTCGCTTTGCATCGTTGGCGGCTTTTTTGTGCTTAGTGGTCGCCCACTTGGAATGTCCTGACATGGTTACCTAAGTTACAGCCTCAAACGCTCTCGACCGCGCTTAGAAACTGCCTGTGGAGTTCTTTTGCTCCCGTTAGCTCTGGGTGAAAAGTCGCTCCAAAGAGAATTCCATACCTTATGGCCACTGGCTCACCGCCCAAGGTCGCAATTACCTCACAACCCTGGACATCGACGATCTTTGGGGCTCGAATGAATGCCACGGTCTCGGAAACTCCCGAGAAATCAACCTCCGCTTCAAAACTGTGGGTCTGGCCGCCATAGGCATTGCGCTGAACAGTTATAGGCAGGCCTCCAATCAACTGCTGGTCGGGGAGCCTTCCCACGACCTCTTTACTGAGCAGGATAAGTCCAGCGCAGGTTCCCAGAACTGGCTTGGAGGAGACAAACTCTTTGACTGGTTCCAACATCCCAAAGTTCACTAAAAGCTTCGAGATTGTGGTGCTCTCTCCTCCTGGGATGACAAGAGCGTCGCAAGTCGCTAGCTGCTCAACGGTTCGAACCTCGACCGCCGTGCTGCCTAGCTCGGTTAGTAGATGTATGTGCTCTCTGACGTCACCCTGGAGAGCCAGGACTCCGATTGGCAATTACCAGCCACGCTCCGCGAGACGGTGTGGAGCTGGCAGATCAGCCACGTTGATGCCGACCATTGCCTCTCCTAGACCACGTGATGCATCAGCTACCTGCTTGGCATCTGAGTAGAAGGTCGTGGCCTTGACAATTGCCTTGGCGCGCTCGGCAGGGTTTCCAGACTTGAAAATGCCGCTACCAACAAAAACCCCATCAGCACCAAGCTGCATCATCAGCGCAGCGTCAGCGGGAGTGGCAATGCCACCTGCTACAAACAGAACAACAGGCAACTTGCCAGTCTCGGCCACCTCTTTGACTAGCTGGTAAGGAGCCTGCAACTCCTTCGCCGCAACGTAAAGTTCGTCTGGGCTTTTAGCAGATAGCGACGCAATCTCGCCACGAATGGTTCGAATGTGCTTCATCGCCTCTGAAACGTCTCCGGTTCCGGCCTCACCCTTTGAACGGATCATGGCAGCACCCTCGGTGATGCGACGCAGTGCCTCACCGAGATTGGTGGCACCACAAACGAACGGAACGTTGAACTGCCACTTGTCGATGTGGTTCAAATAGTCAGCAGGTGAGAGCACCTCTGACTCATCGATGTAGTCCACTTCAAGGGCCTCAAGAATTTGAGCCTCAACGAAGTGACCGATTCTTGCCTTAGCCATTACCGGGATTGACACGGTGTCAATGATTTGGTCGATCAGGTCAGGGTCGCTCATGCGCGCAACACCGCCCTCGGCACGAATGTCCGCGGGCACGCGCTCTAGCGCCATGACAGCAACAGCGCCGGCGTCTTCGGCAATCTTGGCCTGCTCGGGGGTTACCACGTCCATGATGACGCCGCCCTTAAGCATCTCAGCCAAACCGCGCTTAACTAGATCAGTACCTTCGTTTTTGTTCTGGGACATGTGACAATCCTAAGCTTCGTTGACCCAGTTGTTAGCAATTGTTTCTCTAACCTCACCGAGCAGTCTGGGCATTGCTTTTGTTTGGGCGATGATTGGGAAGAAATTAGAGTCATTTCTCCAGCGAGGGACTATGTGCTGGTGAAGGTGCGACGCGATACCCGCTCCGGCGACCTCTCCCTGATTCATCCCGATGTTAAACCCGTGCGTCCCGCTTACATTCCTAAGAGTCTGCATAGCCTGCTGTGTGAGTAGAGCCATCTCGGCGACCTCGTCCTCTGTTGCGAGGTCGTAGGTGTCTACGTGCCGGTATGGGCATACAAGCATGTGCCCTGGGTTGTATGGAAAAAGATTGAGCAGCACAAAGCAGGTCTCACCCTTTTTCACTACTAGGCCATCCTCCGGATCCTTGTCAGGAGCTGCGCAGAAGGGGCAATCCTCATCTGCGGGCTGTTGCAGATCCTGAAGATAAACGAGTCGGTGGGGTGTCCAGAGCCTCTCGAAGCCATCCTTCATGGCTCCGAAATTGTCGAGTGGATCGGTCATTAGACCTGCCTCCGCTCACTAATTGCATCGAGAATGATCTTCTTGGCCTCTTCGAGTCCAACATCGTTTACCTGCTCACCGGAGCGGTAGCGGAAGCTAACTGTCTTTGCACCAGCATCGCGTTCTCCGGCAAGTAGCAGGAACGGAACGCGGTCAAGAGTGTGATCGCGAATCTTCTTCTGCATCCTGGAATCGCTGCGGTCCACAAAACCCCTAACCCCAGAGGCCTTGAGCTCAGCCATGAGATCTTCTAGGTACTCGGCAAAATCATCTGCGACTGGAATGCCAACTACTTGCACCGGAGCGAGCCATGGAGGGAAATGTCCCGCGTAGTGCTCAGTTAGCACGCCAAAGAAGCGCTCTATTGAGCCAAAAAGGGCACGGTGGATCATAATCGGGCGATGGCGCTCTCCGTCGCTGGCAACGTACTCGAGGTCAAAGCGATCAGGCAGATTGAAATCAAGCTGGATGGTTGACATCTGCCAAGTCCGACCGATGGCATCTCTAGCCTGCACAGAGATTTTTGGCCCGTAGAAAGCTGCGCCGCCTGGATCTGGAACAAGCTCGAGGCCACTTGCCTTGGCAACCTTTTCAAGGGTTGCGGTGGCACTTGTCCAAATGGCGTCGTCACCTACGAACTTCGGGTTTCCCTCTTCCTTGGTAGATAGCTCCAGGTAGAAATCATCCAGGCCGTAATCACGCAGTAGGTCAAGCACAAAATTCAGGACACTTGTCAGTTCAGACTCGAGCTGCTCGGGTGTTACAAACAGGTGAGCATCATCCTGGGTCATGCCGCGCACACGGGTCAGGCCGTGAAGCACCCCGGACTTTTCATACCTGTAGACCGACCCGAACTCAAACATCCTGAGTGGCAGTTCTCGGTAGCTTCTGGATCTTGACTTGAAAATCAAGATGTGAAATGGGCAGTTCATTGGCTTGAGGTAGTAGTCCTGCCCCTGCTTCTTGACCTTGCCATCTGCATCCAGTTCGGCGTCGAGCTTTAGTGCCGGGAACATACCCTCTGAGTACCACTGAAGATGGCCGCTGGTCTCAAAGAGGTTCGACTTGGTGATGTGGGGTGAGTAGACGAACTCATAGCCTGCTTCTTCGTGGCGCTGTCGGCTGTAGTCCTCCATGACACGTCTGATGACTCCACCCTTGGGGTGAAACACGGCTAATCCAGAGCCAATCTCGTCTGGGAAGCTAAATAGGTCTAGCTCCGCACCGAGCTTGCGGTGGTCTCGACGCTGAGCTTCCTGAAGGCGCTCAAGGTAGGCCTCCTTGGCCTCAACGGTGGGCCATGCTGTGCCGTAAATTCTCTGAAGCTGCTTGTTGTTTTCGTTACCGCGCCAGTAGGCAGCAGCCACCCTCGTAAGAGCAAAACCCTTGCCAATCATTCGGCTGTTTGGGACATGTGGTCCGCGGCAGAGGTCAAACCAAGCGACTGAACCGTCTGGATTCACGTTTTCATAGATCGACAGGCCGCCTGCGCCGACCTCTACGGAGCCCTCTCCAACATCTGCGCTCTTTAGGCCAATGAGCTCGAGCTTGTAGGGCTCGTGCGCGAGCCTCTTTTTGGCCTCATCGTCACTTACTTCTACCCGAACAAACTTCTGACTCTTTCCAACCAGCTCCTTCATGCGCTTCTCTAAACGCTTTAGGTCCTCAGGGTTGAAGGGCTCGGGAACATCAAAGTCGTAGTAGAAACCATCCTGGATGGGAGGCCCGATTCCAAGCTTTGCCTCATCAAAGAGCTCCTGCACGGCTTGTGCAAGGAGGTGGGCGGTTGAGTGTCTAAGGATGGAAAGACCGGCGTCACTATCGATTGAAATACCCTCAACGGAATCGCCCTGTTGCAGGGCATAGGCAAGGTCTTTTTGCTCACCATTGACTAGTAGGGCTATCACGGATCGATCTTCGAAGAGATCGAATCCGGTGGCTCCCTCACTTACCTGGTGAGTCTTCCCCGCGAGTTCTATTTCCAACTACGCTCCTAACCCGCCCAGTCTAGCCATCAAGTAAGGATTGCCTTGCTAGCGATCTGTCTCGAAGTAGGCAATAGTGTGCCCATGAGCGAAGCAAATGACAGAGCCCTCGAGAAGAAACTTAACTGGCTGAGACCCGCCGTTCTGGGGGCAAACGACGGAATTGTTTCGGTCGCCGGAATGGTCATGGGAGTCGCGGGTGCCGGAGCCGATAGACCCACAGTTTTGCTTGCTGGCATTGCGGCACTAGTTGCAGGATCAATTTCAATGGGTGGCGGAGAGTACGTATCCGTTAGCGCTCAGCGCGATACTGAAATCTCATACGGAAGAACTGCTGAGGAAGTAAATGCCCACCCTTGGGGTGCCGCGTGGAGCTCATTTGTCGCTTTCGCAGCCGGAGCTGTGTTACCACTTATCGCCATTACCGGACCTTGGGAGCCATACCGCGAACTAGCGACGGTAGTAGCCGTGGTTGTGGCACTGTCAATCACTGGTTGGTGGGCAGCCTGGGCAGGAAAATCCTCCCCCGCTAAATCAATAATTAGAAACGTGATCATCAGCCTGCTAACGATGGGAATCTCTTACGCAATTGGCACTTTGCTAGGCGTGACAGTCCTCTAACCAGCTACCCTTATTTCATGCCCGAGCTACAAAGATATGACGTCGCGCTTGTTGGTGGCGGAATCATGTCCGCGACTCTGGGCGTTCTTCTAAAACTCGCTGATCCAAAACTGAAGATCGTGATGTACGAGCGTCTTGAAGAGGTAGCTGCAGAATCATCCGATGCCTGGAACAATGCCGGCACAGGCCACGCAGCCCTCTGTGAACTCAACTACATGCCCGACAGCAAGGACGGCAGCCTTCCAGATCCTGCCAAGGCAATCTCGATCAACGAGCAGTTTCAGGTCTCCAGGCAGTTTTGGGCCTACTGCGTCGAACGTGGAATCTTAGATGCCCCTGAGACCTTCATTCGTACAGTCCCCCACATGACTTTTGTCAGAGGCGCAAAGGACGTTGACTACCTTCGCAGGCGCTTCGAGGTGTTGAAGGAGCAACCACTTTTTGCGGGGATGAAGTTCTCCGACGACCCGGCAGACATAGCTAAATGGATTCCTGTGATGATGGCGGATAGAACAAAGGAACAGGTGGCAGCGACCTGGATCGAGCAAGGTACTGATGTTGACTATGGCGCCATGACCAGACAAATGGTCACGTGGCTGACTAAGAATGGCATGGAGCTTTACACCTCCACTGAGGTCAAGAACCTTTACCAGTACCGAGATGGCTCATGGCAGATCTGGCTCGGATCAACTGGGGACCATTTCATAGCTGCCGACAAAGTTTTTGTTGGTTCAGGCGGTTACTCTCTCAAGCTCTTGCAGAAATCAGGCATCCCAGAGATTCATGGCTACGGCACCTTCCCAGTCTCTGGTCACTTTCTGAGAACCGACAATCCCGAGCTTGTGAAGCAGCACAGCTCGAAGGTCTATTCTCAGGCGGCTGTTGGAGCTCCCCCAATGAGCGTCCCACACCTTGACACCAGAATTGTCGACGGTAAGCCATCGCTTCTCTTCGGCCCCTTCGCGGGGATAAACCCAAAGTTCCTCAAAGAGGGCTCAGTTCTAGACCTTCCCTTATCTGTAAGGCCTAAGAATCTTCTCCCCTACATTTCTGTGGCACTCAAGAACTTTGACCTACTTCGCTACCTCAT
>JADHKY010000035.1 GCA_016780945.1 Aquiluna sp.
AACCTGTGGGATGCCACGTGGTGCTGGGGCAATGCCGGTTAGCTCGAAGTTTCCAAGGCTCTTGTTGTCGCGAGTGAACTCACGCTCACCCTGGAAGACCTGAATCGAAACAGATGGCTGGTTGTCATCTGCCGTTGTGAAGGTCTCACTTCGCTTAGTTGGAATCGCGGTGTTGCGCTCGATGAGCTTGGTCATGATGCCACCCTTGGTCTCAATACCCAGGGAAAGTGGTGTGACGTCAATAAGCAGCACATCCTTACGCTCACCCTTAATGACTCCGGCCTGCAGAGCTGCACCAACAGAGACAACCTCGTCAGGGTTCACACCCTTGTTTGGCTCCTTGCCGCCAAGCAGCTTGGTAACTAGTTCGTTTACAGCTGGCATGCGGGTCGAACCACCCACCATTACAACGTGAGCGATATCGCCGACCTTTACACCGGCTTCCTTGATTACGTCCTCGAATGGCTTGCGGGTGCGCTCAAGTAGGTCTGAGGTCAGCGACTCAAACTGGGCACGAGTTATGGTCTCATCCAGGTTTGCAGGTCCCGACTCAGTCAAGGACAGGTATGGAAGCTGAATCTGGGTCGAGGTCGACTGGCTCAGCTCCTTCTTTGCCTGCTCGGCAGCCTCCTTGAGGCGCTGCAGTGCGATCTTGTCCGAAGACACGTCTACACCCGAGGTCTCCTTGAACTGCTTCACCAGGTGGTCAACGACCCGCTGGTCCCAGTCATCTCCGCCGAGACGGTTGTCACCGGAGGTTGAACGAACCTGAATGGTCGAGAACTCGTCGTCCTTGCCAACCTCCAATAGCGAAACGTCAAACGTTCCACCACCTAGGTCAAACACCAGAATGAGCTCGTCTTCCTTGCCCTTGTCTAGGCCATAGGCCAGAGCTGCAGCGGTTGGCTCGTTGATGATACGCAGCACGTTTAGGCCCGCAATCTCACCGGCCTCCTTGGTTGCCTGACGCTCGGCGTCGTTGAAGTAGGCGGGGACGGTAATGACTGCGTCGGTGACGGACTCACCTAGGTAGGTCTCAGCGTCGCGCTTGAGCTTCATCAGGATGCGAGCGGAGATCTCCTGTGGGGTGTACTCCTTCTCGTCGACCTTGAACTTCCAGTCGGTTCCCATGTGGCGCTTCACCGAGCTAACGGTGCGGTCAACGTTGGTAACCGCCTGACGCTTTGCGGTTTCGCCAACCAGGATGTTGCCATCCTTGGTGAATGCGACCACCGAAGGGGTGGTCCTGAATCCTTCTGCGTTTGCAATGACCTTCGGCTCGCCAGCCTCCAGCACGGTTACCGCGCTGTTGGTGGTTCCTAGGTCGATACCTACTGCTCTACCCATTGTGGTTTCTCCTCTTTGTTCAAACCTTTTGACTCAACTTGAGCCAACTGCACTCAAGTTTCAGTTATGTCAACACGATTGTCAAGTATTTATTCCAAAACTTGAGCGAAGTTCACTCAAGTTTTAGATATTCACCGACTCGTCACCAATTCATTGGCCACCATGAGCTCTAAAAGGACTACTCTCAACCTCATGAGCAATGACGCTGTTGAAACTAAGAAGCCTCGTGGCACATTTGCCTGGGCACTATGGGACTGGGCAGAACAGCCTTTCCCCACTATCTTTTCCACCTTCATCTTCCCGATCTACATCACAAGCGCTGCGTTTGGTCCCGAGGAAGACACCTCCAGGGCACTGGGTCTAGCAGCCACCATCGCCGGTATTGCAGTTGCGATTGTCGCTCCGGTGTTCGGGCGAAGGAGCGACGAAGCCGGTCGGAGGAAGTTCTGGCTATTTATAAACACCTTGATCCTCTCGGGAGTAATGGCAAGCCTGTTCTTTATTGAGCCAAACCCGCAGATGCTCTGGATTGGTCTGATCATCTTCTCCTTCGGTGGTTTTGTTCAGGAGATAGCGTTCATCAACTACTACGCCATGCTCAAACAGGTTTCGAAACCAAGCAACATAGGCAAGGTCTCGGGGTTTGCCTGGGGGCTTGGCTATATCGGTGGAATCTTGCTGCTACTTATCTCTCTGGTTGGGTTTGTGCAGACCGAGACTCCCTGGTTTGGCATCCCCCTAGATGACGCGTTGAATGTCAGGGCGGTATTCCTCTTCAGCGCAATCTGGTTCCTGGTCTTCTCAATTCCGCTTTTCCTCACGGTTCCGGAGGTAAAAGCAAAGCCGGACCGCGTCAAGGAAAACATCGTCGAGAGCTACTTCAAGCTCTGGGCCCAGCTCAAGTCCCTATACAGGCAGGCCCCTGAGACCCTTAAGTTCCTGATCGCGAGTGCGATTTATCGAGATGGTCTCTCTGGAGTGTTTGCATTTGGTGGCGCCCTCGGAGCCCTCGCCTTTGGCTTTGAGCTAGCAGAGGTGATTCTGTTTGGTATTGCTGCAAATATCACCGCCGGCATTGGGGCGATGGTTGGTGGGTTCTTCGACGACAAGATTGGCGGCAAGCGCACCATCATGATCTCGCTGATTGGCCTCACGGTGGCGGGCTTTGGAGTCTTCCTGTTCGCATCACTTGGACCAATCACCTACTGGATCGGTGGACTAATCCTTACGCTCTTCGTTGGGCCTGCCCAGGCCGCCTCGAGGGCTTTCGTCGCTAAGTTCACCCCCGAAGGTCGCGATGGCGAGGTAATGGGCCTCTACATGACCACGGGACGTGCGGTTAGCTTCCTAAGCCCGATGCTCTGGACTGCCTCAATCTCGTTGGCTCTCACCTTTGGCTACACAAACGCCGAGGCCACGGTCTGGGGAATTCTGGGTCTAATGGTTGTTCTAGTTGCCGGAATCCTGCTGCTTTGGAGAGTTAGCCCCAACCCGCAGGTTATTAGCGACTAATTTCTACAACCTGTAGAATTACTGCATGGCAATAAAGCGCAAGCAGGGTGAACTCGAGTCAGAGGTGCTTGGCTGTCTCTGGGACAGGCCAGCGGGACTGACGAGCCAGCAAATACTTGCGCTATTGGGTGATGACAGCATCAAGATCACCACGGTATTAACTGTGCTGTCGCGGCTTGAGGACAAGAACCTCGTCACCAAGGCCGCAGGCCCTGGCAGGGGCTTTATCTTTCAAGCCGTAACCACACGCGAGCAGCACACCGCCAAAGCACTAGTTGAACTAGTCGGGCAAATAGGTAATCCTGCGGCAGTATTTAGCCATTTCGCCAGCGGGCTCTCGGCCAAACAGCTCAAAGAACTCAAGGAAGCACTCGACAAGTAGTCTCTTTAGGTGGAGAACAACCTCTATCTCTTGATACTCCTGTTGGAGTGGGTGCTGCTGGTAACAATCGCAGCCCCGATGTTCTTCGCGGGCAGATTTCGCGGTGCTCCAACCCTAGGCATCTACCTCTGGCTGACCTCGCTGTTTAGCAGCATCTTGGCAACCGTTGGCGCCTTTGGTCTTGCCAGCTACTCCGTCTTCACCACCTATCAAAACCTTCAGGCTGAAGATGACCTCGGCTTTGTTCTCATTGCAAGCTTTGCTCCATGGGTGCTCTTGGGCCTAGCAGGGATATTGATAGCGGTCGGTAACCAGAGGCTGGCACCATTGTTTGAGGTATCCCCGGAGCTTGGGGACATGGAGAGCCTCGGTGGCCGCTACATCATGAACTATCGCAGGGCCAGAATCGTTGAGCTTGAGATCCCCGGCTATTTCGCGCTCACCCGAGATAAGACCATCTACCTCTCCAAAGCGGTCTTCGAGCTCCCGAGCAAGCAGCTCGATGCCATCCTCAGACACGAATACGGCCACATCAAACTCAGGCACGGTCTAATCAAGAAACTTGCCTATCTCATCTATCAACTAATGCCCTGGGTGGTGGCATCAAGGGCACTCAAGCGTGAGGTGGATGTTCTTTGTGAGCTGGCTGCAGATAAATACGCGCTCAAGAAGGTCTACTCGAAAGACCTCAGCGAGGCCAGGAGACTATTTATCTAGCGGCTCGTTGCCCACGTCGGTGATGTGAAATCTGAGGTGGCTGCGCGATGCAGTTGGACCGCGCTGCCCCTGATACCTCGAACCATACTTCTCGCTTCCGTATGGGTTCTCACTTGCAGAGGAGAGCTGGAAGAAACAGAGCTGACCTATCTTCATCCCCGGCCAGAGCTTGATGGGCAGAGTTGCCACGTTAGAAAGCTCTAGTGTCACGTGACCCTGGAAACCTGGGTCAACAAAGCCTGCGGTTGAGTGGGTCAGAAGGCCCAGTCTTCCAAGCGAGCTCTTGCCCTCTAGCCTTGCGGCTATATCGTCTGGAAGAGATACGTATTCAAAGGTTGAGCCGAGCACAAACTCTCCCGGGTGCAGGATAAAGGCCTCGTCTGAGTCGACCTCAACGAACCTCGTTAGGTCATCCTGCTGCTCACGCGGATCAATAAACGGATACTTGTGGTTGTCGAAAAGCCTGAAGAAGCGATCAAGTCGAACATCGATGCTGCTGGGCTGCAAGAGCTCCATGTTCAGTGGCTCTAGGCCAATGCGACCAGCCTCTATTTGCTTTTTAATATCACCATCTGAGAGCAGCATGGGTAGAGGTTATCAGTGAGAAAGCCCGGCCTTCTCATAGAGCCGCTTGAGCCACTTTGGTGCCCACCAGTTCGCGCCGCCCAAGAGCCTCATAATTGCCGGGACCAAAAAGCCCCTGATTAGGGTCGCATCCAGCAAGATGGCAACCGCAATACCCAGACCCAGCATCTTCATGATCGAAACACCGCTCGAGGCAAATGCGCCGAATGTCACAGCCAAAATAAGCGCGGCGGCCGTGATGATTCTGCCCGAGCGCTGCAGCCCGAGAGCAACCGAGTTCACGGTGTTGAAGCCGGCATCGTGTTGCTCCTTGATGCGGCTTAGTAAAAACAGCTCGTAGTCCATTGATAAACCAAATGCCACCAGCGCAATCATCACCACTGACGATGTGTCGATGGTGCCGGTGACGGAGTATTCGCCTATCAACCACTGCAGCTCACCGTTTTGGAAGATCCAGCCGATAAGTCCAAACACGGCACCCAGCGAGAGCACGTTCAACAAAATCGCTTTCAGCGGCAAAACGAGGCTGCCGGTGAAGAGGAAGAGCAGTATGAAAGTCGAGATAAAGACCCAGAGCGCCGCAATTGGCAAGGCCTGTTCAATACCCTGCTGGCTGTCGGTGTAGTAGGCACCACCACCACCTATGAGGTACTCATCGACCTCAACATCCAAAGACCTCAGCGCCACAACCTGCTCCAGTCCCTCCGGACTTCTTGGCTCAAGATCGGTGATGGCATTGATTCTCACCCAGTCCGACTCCTCCTGAGTTGGCACGATCGCAACCCGTACGATGTCTTCCTGGTCCGCGACAACGTCGATGAATTCATTGACCTGTTCGTCAGTGCCCTTGACCAATATCTCGATTGGGGAAGTCTCTCTACCCTCAAAGCGCTCTCTCAACATATCGCTCGCGACCCTTGCCGGTGAGTCAGCAGGCAGCACCCGGTCATCGGACTGGCCAAACACAACCGAGCTGGAGAGTGAAAACAGAGATGCCAGGAACAAAAGGCCAACGAACAAAACCGGCAGCGGCCGGCGCATCGTAAAACGCGCGATCTTTTCCCAAGCGCCGGTGTCTTTCGGAGCCAAATCCCGCTTTATCAGCCTGATGCTGTTGACCCTGTCGCCCAGAAGGTTCAGCATTGCTGGGACCGCAACCGCAGCACCCAAAATTGCGAAAATAACCACCGCAACGCCAGCGAGCGCAAATGACTGCAGGAAATACTGCGGGAAAAACACCATTGAAACCAAGACCAGAGCCACTGTTAGGCCGGAGAACAGCACCGTTTTGCCGGCTGATGCGACCGTGTTTGAGACCGAAGTTGCAACATCGTTGCCTGCAGCCCGCTCCTCGCGGAAGCGGTTCACGACCAAGAGGCTGTAGTCAATACCGAGGCCAAGGCCAAGGCCGGTTACGAGGTTGAGGGCAAAGATGCTCACGTCGGTGAACTGGCTGCCAATCCAGATGATCAAGAAAGACCCGACAATTGCAAGCCCGCCAACAAAAAGCGGTAGACCTGCGGCAACAAGAGAGCCAAAAACAAAGATCAGCAGTAACACCACGATTGGAACAGCCACTATTTCGGCCCTAATGATGTCCTCATAGATGGTTTCGTTGATGGCCTTGGTCACGGCCCCAAAACCTGAGACGTGCACCTGAGCACCCTGGTAGTCGCCGGTGTAATCATCGACGATCTCGGCAACTACAGGCGTCTGGTCGACTTTGTTGTCCAAATCAACTAGTAGGTAGATGAGCTTGCCGTCTTCGCTCTTGAGGTTTGGCGGGGAACCAAGGGTGTAGTAGTTGAGAACCGAATCAACACCCTCGATGTCCAAGAGGTCTGCGCTCAGCTCCTGCACGAGTTCAAAGTGAACTGGGAAACCATTTGCATCTGTTTCATCGGCATCAGATGGCAGGTCGACAAGGACGAGCACCTCCGCCGGATCAACACCAAACTCACTCTGAAGCAGCTCGGTTACCAGAGTCGAATCGGAGTTTGGGTTGTCGTAGCCACCGCCCTTGAGAGCGCCAAAAGCCTGAAACCCCCAGAAAGAGGAGAGGACGACAAGGCTCACAAAACCAAACAAAATCAGCTTTGAGCGCCTCACCACGAGATTGCCGATGCGGCGCATGATGTTCCTTAGTGAGTCTGAAGTAAATACATTCGCAGAATCCGTGAAAAGATTCCTGAATGTTCAGAAAACACTCAGTGAAAGCCGCCCTCTACCTCGCAACCTCAGCCATCGGACTGGTCACCGCCTGGACGCTGAATGCGCTCGCGGTTTTCGAGGAGGCTGACTACCTGGCTGCCTTTTTCGGTTCGGTGGTTGACTGGGTGCTCTCCATTGACCTTTTGGTCGTTGGGGCAGCGGTAGCAATTTTCATGATCAGCGAAGCCAGAAGGCTTGGCATGAAGCGGGTTTGGGTCTATTTCCTGCTCTCAGGTATCACGGCAATTGCCTTCACCTTCCCGCTCTTTATGTTCTTTCGCGAGCGCAAGCTCCTGAGCATCAGGCTCGGCGGGGGCAAGCTACAGAGATTTGAGTTCGATAACCACCAGGTGGATGTCTGGGTTCCCCCCACCATCAACCCAAAGACCCCGATTCTCTTCATGCACGACGGACGCAACCTGTTTGACGAGCTAGATAGCTTCACCGGGAAGACTTGGGAGGTAATCCCGGCAATCCGCGACGAGGTCAGAGGAGAAAAGCCGCTGGTGGTAGGGGTTTGGGGCCTAAGTGACGAGACGAGAATCCGGGAGCTCTCACCGCAAGAGATCATGGAGCGCCATCCGGAATTTTGGGATGCGCTGCCGGATGAATATAAAACCACCGGAACTGAGAGCTTTGGTGATGCCTATGTCTCATTGATTGCGGACGCAATTCTCCCGTTTGTTGTGGAACGTTTTGAGCTTGAGCACGACCTCCAAAGAACCGCGGTCATGGGCTCCTCCATGGGCGGACTAATCTCGCTCTATGCCATGAGCAAACGCCCCGAGCTCTTTGGTACCGCAATCTGTTTCTCCACCTACTGGCTCTTGGGGCAATCCACCATGGTCAATCAGCTCACCAGCATGCTGCCCACAGATGGTGTTCATCGCATCTGGACCGACAGCGGGACCAAAGAACTTGATGAGCACTGTCCACCGCTGCACCTAATGGCGGCAGAGGTGATGCGGTCCAAGGGATACACCGAACCAGAGCTGCTTGTAGCAAATATCTACCCCTACACCGGCCACCACGAGAGCTACTGGTCTAGAAGGGTGGCAGATGCTCTGAACTGGTGGCTAAAGGCTCCTGGTCGAGATCAGGTGCTGGGATAGCCCCAGACATAAAGCGAATCACGTCCTTGTCCACCATCACATCTCGCATGGTGATTGGGCGATTTAGATACATACCCTCGAGGGATCTAACCCTGGATAGGGCGACGTAGGTCTGGCCGGGAGAGAACGCTCCTCTGCCCATGTCGATCTGGACCTCGTCATAGGTCTGCCCCTGCGACTTGTGGATGGTCACAGCCCAAGCAAGACGAAGCGGAACCTGCTTGAACTCAGCGAGGGTTATCGGCACCAGGGTCTCCTTGATTCGTCCCGATGCCTCGTCAAACTCTTCCTCGACCTCGTAGCGGACCTTCTCCCAGGTGGAGGGGCCAACCTCGATCTCTTCGCCGTCAACCTCAACCACGACAAGGCCGGACGCGGGTAGGTCAATGACGTGCCCGATGGTGCCGTTCACCCACCTTCTAACCCGAGCCCCATCGGCGCCCTTAGCCATTGAGGTGTCGTCGTTTTTGATAAACATCACCTGTGCGCCAACCTTGAGCTCGAGCTGGGTCTCGGCGGGCAGCGCTCTGCCAAATATCTTCTCCGCCCCCTCTGAATAGCTGGCTAGAAAGGTCTTTGGCTTGGTGCTTATTAGGTTCATCCGCTGGCGATTCACCGCATTCACGGTCTCGTTGATTGTCGCCAGCCTGATGACATCAGCGTGGGGCGGCTGACGATTACCCGCCTGGTTGAGCTCCTCAAGCATTTCGCCCGTTACTGAGCCGTCTCTAATCGAGTTGAGGATCTCTTTGAATCTCTCGTCAGACTGCCTAAAGATCTCACTGAGCTCAAAGCGCTCGAGCTCTGCCTCGCGCCAAACATGGGCATCGAAGAACCACATCGAGCGATAGTTTTCGGCCATGTAGGAGCGCTCCACCGGATCGGAAGGAGTCACGGGCGCAAGCTGGTATGGGTCTCCGAACATCACCACCTGCACCCCACCAAAAGGAAGCTTGCGCTTAGAGCGTGCTATCCGGAGGGCTCTATCGATTGCATCCATAAGATCAGCCGAGACCATCGACACCTCGTCAATTACGAGCATGTCGATTGCCCTCAGCACCTCTCTAGTTCTGCGAGAGAGGTGCCGACCAATATCGACCTCGCCAAGGATGCCAAAGGGAAACGTGAACAGTGAGTGGATGGTCACACCTGCAACATTCAAGGCCGCAACACCCGTAGGGGCGCAAACCGCAAAGCTTTTCTCGCTATTTGCGGTTAGGAAACTCAGGAGGGTTGATTTTCCCGTCCCGGCTCGACCGGTAACAAAGACGTGAGACTCTGACTGCTCGATGTATTCAAAAAGCGCGCGCTGCTCATCGCTCAGCTCAATGATCACCTGGAGTCCCTTGTTTTGCTCAGGTTCTCAAGCATGGCGTTGTAGTCCTCGAGATCCTTGTTGCCACTTCGGTCAGAGGCGCGATCGAGCCGCCTGCGCTCTCTGTCGTCGGAGCGCGACCACTGCCAAACCACAATGGTTGTGATGACAATGGTTGGTAGCTCTCCAACACCCCAGGCAAAAGCTCCACCAACCGCTTGATCGGTGAGGGGGTCGTCGCCCCAGGTGCGACCCATCGAGCCAAACCAGTCGGCCAGCAGCAAGCTCTTCTCGTTCATTAGGCTCAGGCCGAAGAAGGCGTGGAAGGCCATGGTCCCAATCAGCAGTATCAGTTTCAGCGGATAGCCGGGGCGATGGGGCTGGGGATCGACGCCAATCAATGCCTGCACAAAGAGGTAGCCGGTAATCAAGAAGTGAACCAGCATCCACTGGTGCCCCAGGTGCTCCTCCGTAGACCACCTAAACAGCGGGGTGTAGTAGAACATCACCAGGGATAGTGCGAAGTTAAGCCCTGCAAAAAGCGGATGCGAGATAAACCAGGCATACGGAGTGTGAACTGCCCACAGCACCCACTCCCTGAGTCCCCAAGAGCCGTCCTTGCGAGCTGCCTGCGCCCGAGAGAGCAGGGTCACCGGCGCTCCAGGGACTAGCAGCACCGGCACCATCATCGAGAGGATCATGTGGCCAACCATGTGGGTGGAGAACATGAACTCCTGGTAGGCATTTGGTGCGCCATTGGTCACATAAATCAGCACCAGCATGCCCGACACCCATGACAGGGTCCTGGCTATAGGCCAGCTGTCTCCTCTGGCCCTAAGCCGCATCACCCCATACAAATACAGAGCGATCGCGCCAAGAGCGATCGACAGCCAAAGAATATCTATGTCCCAGACCGTAACCCAGGCGCTGGGAGTCAACTCGGGAGGCAACGGGTCGCCCGTTAGGAGCTCCGCGGGCGTAGGCGGAACAAACTCATTTGGATTCTGCGGAAGCGCCGTTGTAGCAAGCGCGGTGCCAAGACCGATGGCAGAGCCCATGATGAAAAGCTC
>JADHKY010000036.1 GCA_016780945.1 Aquiluna sp.
CCACCTTCGCCGCAGGAGAGGTGCCAAGAGGCTTCAAGGTAATCGGAAGGGTAGCAAAAGGATCTGGGGTTTATCTTGGTGAAAATATCCTCGAGCCCAGGGGCTGGGACTCTGTTAGGCGTGAAGCTCAGAGTTGAGCGTTACCCCGAGGCCTTCCCGGGCAATAGCCTCAACAGCTCCGTTTTGAGAGTTTCTTCTGAAGAGCATCCCTGGCATTCCGCTTAGTTCTGCGGCTTTGACCACCTGAGTTTTTCCATCAACTATTAGCGTGACTTTGGTCCCGGCGGTGACGTAGAGCCCTGCCTCGACAACCGAATCGTCTCCGATTGAAATACCAATGCCTGAGTTAGCGCCCAAAAGAGCACGTTGGCCGATTGAGACCTTGTGCTTGCCCCCACCTGAGAGCGTTCCCATTATGGATGCGCCGCCACCGATGTCCGAGCCGTCTCCCACAACCACTCCCTGCGAGATTCTGCCCTCAACCATCGACGAACCCAAGGTCCCCGCGTTGAAGTTAACAAACCCCTCGTGCATAACTGTTGTCCCTGGCGCGAGGTGTGCACCGAGCCGCACGCGGTTTGCATCTGCGATGCGAACCTTTTCGGGGATCACGTAGTCAACAAGTCTTGGAAACTTGTCGAGGGAGTGAACCTGGACCCCACGTGCCGTTAGCTCGAGACGCTTTCTCTGCATAACCTCGGGGAGTATTGGACCAAAGTTTGTGAAGGCCAGTATCGGCAAATGGGGTATCAGCCCGTCGAGATTTACGGTGTTCGGCTTCGCCTTCAGCATTGAGATTAGGTGCAGACGCAGGTAGGCATCCTCTGTGGAGGCAACGCTCTGGCTCAACTCCGCCTCGACTCTGACTACCTCTCTTGTCACCTCGCGAAGCTCATCGGGCTTTGCAGCTAGCTCAAGCTCTTTAGGTGGGAACCACTGAAGGTCTGATTTAGGTGCCTCACCTAAGGACACCTCAGGGAACCAGACGTCCAGCACCTCGCCCGAGGCGCTCTTGGTTGCAAGGCCGTGGCCCCAAGCCAGCTGGTCTAGGTATCCTTCACTCATTCGAACCAGAATACAGGTAGCCTTTTTGCCATGGCCTCCCTGGATCTAGGTAAAAACCTTGTTGAGCTGACCCTAGACGTGTGCAATATCGAGAGCGTCTCGGGCTCGGAAGCGGCCCTTGCGGATGCAGTTTTCGATGCCCTTAGTCAATTCGATCACCTCGAGGTGATGCGGGACGAGAACTGCATAGTTGCGAAAACCAACTCATCGCTCGAGCGAGTCATCATCGCCGGTCACCTTGACACGGTGCCACCAAACGGCAACCTCCCGGCTCAGCTTCACCACTTTGAGCGCGAGCAGGCGATAGTCGGTAGAGGCTCGGTGGACATGAAGGGCGGTGTTGCCGTGATGCTCAAGCTTGCCGCTGAGCTAACTGCGCCGCGCAAAGACATCACCTGGATCTTCTATGACAACGAGGAGGTCGACAGCTCCCTTAACGGCCTTGGCAGGCTAGCTCGGAACCACCCAGAGCTACTCGAGGGCAGCTTTGCAATTCTTTGCGAACCAACTAGCGCTCTTGTTGAGGGCGGCTGCAACGGGACCATGCGAGCTGTAATAACTACCTCTGGTAAGGCAGCTCACTCCGCCAGGCCTTGGATGGGTGAAAATGCTATTCACGGCGCGAGCTCGGTCCTAAACACCCTTGTCGAATACCAACCCCAGACCATTGCGGTCGAAGGGCTGGAGTATCGAGAGAGCCTAAATGCGGTCAGAATCTCTGGTGGTGTGGCCGGGAACGTCATCCCGGACAGCACCAAGATCGAGGTTAACTACCGCTTCGCACCTTCAAAGACAGCCTCCGATGCCGAAGCGCATCTCCGTGAGGTGTTTGGGGAAGTAGATCTCGAGGTCGTGGATGTTGCAGAAGGTGCCAGGCCAGGACTTGATTTGATTCTTGCAAAAGAGTTCCTGAGTGCGACCGGTGCAGTTGCCAAGCCAAAGTATGGCTGGACTGATGTGGCTAGGTTTTCCGCCCTTGGCATCCCTGCGGTGAACTACGGGCCGGGAGATCCCTCTCTGGCACATGCAGACAACGAAAACGTACCCGTAGGGCACCTTTTCGATGTTGAGAGCGGTCTCAGGAGCTGGCTGGCTTCTTAGCGGGGTGGCTTAAGGCGCCTAAATCTGGGATAATTGGGGTTTCCGCAATTCCCAAGGAGTAATTTCTCATGGCAGCAATGAAGCCTCGCACTGGTGATGGACCCATGGAGGCGGAGCGTGAGCCTCGCGGTTTGATTGTTTTGCGTGTTCCTCTTGAGGGTGGCGGCCGCCTAGTCGTTTCCGTCAATGACGATGAGGCAAAAGCCCTCCACAAGGTCCTTGAGGGCGTAATTAAGAAGTAGTTACTTCTTCACCGCAACAAACAAACCATCTCCGACCATGGAGATGCTTGAAATAAAGTCATCGGTATCGCTAAAGCCCGAAATCGCATTTCTCAGTGCGATGGTCTCGTCTTCCCTGAGGGCTGGGTTTGGAACCCTGTCTCTCCAAAGCGCGTGGGCAATGACGAGCACCCCTCCGGGCTTCAAGAGCAAGACAGACTGGGCAAGCAGTGCCCCGAGATCATTCGGGTCAAGATCTAGAAAGACTAGGTCGTAGGCGGACTCCGCCATGTTGCCCATGACAGCGGCTGCCCGGCCCGAGATAACTCGAATTCTGGCAGGGGGAACTTGGGCTTTTTTGAAGTTCTCACGAGCCACGTTCTGATACTCGGGCTCTTCGTCGATTGTGGTTAGGACTGAATCCTCGCTTGCGCTCAGAAGCCACAGGGCCGAAACTCCGGCACCGGTGCCAACCTCTGCAATTGACTTTGCCCTTGCGATGGCTGCAATAAGAGCAAGCTGGTTCCCTGTTGCAGGTGTTACCGATTCAACACCGAGCTCTTCGGCGGTTTTACGAGCGGCCTGAATGTCTTTGGGTTCTGAGCCAAAGTCCTCGGCAAATTTCCAGCTGGCAATTTTGTCAATCATCTTGCGCACAAGCTTAGGTAGCGAGATGGCATTTCCCTCGCATTCATAGGGGGTAAACTCCAATGCATGTTTGGTCTGAGCGCAGAAAAGCTTTTGCTACTTGCGCTACTTGCAGTTCTGATCATCGGCCCCGAGAGGCTGCCCTACTACGCAAAGCAAATGGGCGAGTGGGTGAAGAAGGGCAAGCGCATGATTGACAATGCCCAGGAGCAGATGAAGAGCGAGCTCGGCGATGGTTTTGAGGACGTCGACTGGAAGAAGCTAGACCCGAGACAATACGACCCGCGAAGGATTGTTCGCGAGGCTCTCAAGGAAGAAAAGCGAAAGCCAAACGCAGCAGAGGCGCTGAATCGAGCGAAGCCTCCACAGAAGCCTCTTGAGCTGGGGGAGACCCCGCCATTCGACCTAGAGTCAACCTAGAGTCGACCTAGATCTTCCCCATCCAGCGCGCCAGCTTGGTCATCAGCGGCGCCATCCTGTTATAGTCCTTGGCCCTGTTTGGTAGGCCAATCGGAAGCTTGTTGGCAACTCCAATGGTGCGGTTTTCGGTAAAGCGCAACAGTCCTCCCGGGCCCGAGCGACGATTCAGGCCCGACTGCTTCATACCGCCCATTGGCGCTGCCATGGTCGCCATGGATGCTCGGTAGCCCTCGTTGATGTTGACCGATCCGGCCATGAGCCTTGAGGCAAGCTTTAGCGCTTGGTTCTTGTCACCAACCACTGCTGCATTCAGCCCGTACTCAGTGGCATTTGCAAGCTCTACGGCCTCGTCCAATGAGCCATAGCCGACAAGTGCGATTACAGGGCCGAATACTTCTTTGTGGAGAATCTCAGCACCGTGCGGGATGTCCGCAAGGACCGTCGGTGCGTAGAAGTTTGGACCCACTTCCGTGAGTGCCCTGCCACCGGTTACCAGGCGAGCTCCCTCATCGATTGCTCGTTTGACGAAGCCGCTCACTCTTTCGAGTTGAGCCGCTGAGCTTAGAGCCCCAAGGTCAAATTCGAACTTGGAGGACGAACCAACTTTGAGGGTCTCAACTCGCTTTTTGAGCTCGAGCTCAAAGGCTGCCATCGCGTGGTTTGGGACGTAGAGTCTCTCGATTGCCACGCATAGCTGCCCGGCATTTCCAAAGGCACTGGCAAGAGCCATCTCGGCTGCCTCGGCGACATTTGCCCCGGGGAGAACGATCATTGGGTTCTTACCACCGAGCTCCAGTGCGTATCCAATTAGTCTGCTCGCAGCCCGTTGGGCGACAATCTTGCCCGTTGCGGTGGAGCCGGTGAAGGCTAGGTAGTCACAGTGGTCAATGAGGGCATTGCCAACCTCAGTCGCATCGCCGTGCACGACCTGCCAAACCTGCTCGGGTACTCCTGCGGAAACCGCAATCTGCTGGGCCAGCTCGACCGTCTTGGCGGTCTGGTTGTCAGCCTTTTGGACAACGGCGTTACCAGCCATGAGGGCCGGAATTACATCCATCATCGTTAGAGCCAGCGGGTAGTTCCAGGGGGTCACGATGCCCACCGCTCCCACAGGAGCGGGTTCTGTGTATGCGGTAATCAGAAGCGGCACACCGCCCCGGACCTTCTGTCTGCGCATCAGCTTTGGTGTGACTTTGGCGTAGTAGGAGATTGCCGCAAGAGCGCCGGTGATCTCCTCAAAGGCGTGAGAGCGGGACTTGCCGGTCTCGCGCTGGAGCATGTCCATCAGCTCTTCCTGGCGGGCAATTAGGGCATCTACCAGCTTGCTAGCAACCCTCGCCCTGGCCTTGCCACCAAGTGCCGCCCAGGCTGGTTGCGCCTCTTTTGCGCTTTGAAATCTCAGTGCCACATCCGAGGCCGAGTGGGACTCGATCTCGTGAAGAGTGTTGCCAGTTAGCGGGTCTACAACGTTGATAGTGGCCATAGCTAATTAAACGGGATTTATCCCGAGCTTCTTCCCACTTAGCCCTCTGGGTATTGCCGCTATTTCGGTTGCAATATCCCAAATTGCTTTAGCAGCCGGGTCCTCTGGGTTCTCTGCCACAATCGGCCTGCCCTGATCGCTTGCCTCCCTGAGACTCTCGCTGATCGGGATCTGACCCAAGAGTTTTACTGGAGCGCCGGAAATATCGCTGAGTCTGGTTGCAACCGCCTCACCACCACCGCTTCCAAAGATGTGGTGGCGGTTCCCATCGATCTCGAGATAGCTCATGTTTTCAATCACACCGAGGATTCCCTGACCGGTTTGGAGACCAATTGCTCCCGAGCGTTCCGCGACAGTCGCAGCCGCAGCCTGCGGGGTCGTGATCACAATCGAGCTTGCTCCCGGCAGTAGCTGCCCAAGGCTGATTGCCACGTCGCCGGTGCCCGGCGGAAGGTCAACCACTAGGAAATCTAGGTCGGACCAATAGACATCGGTCAAAAACTGCTCAACGGCACGGTGCAGCATCGGACCACGCCAGGCAACGGGCTTGTTGTCCTCAACGAAGAAACCAATTGAAATAACCCGGACGTCGTGGCTAATTGGCGGGAGCATTAGCTCATCGACTTTTGTGGGTCGGGACTCGATGCCCATGATGCCGGGTATTGAGTAGCCAAAGATGTCCGCATCCAGTAGCCCCACGTTGTGCCCCTGCTTTGCAAGGGCAACGGCGAGGTTGGCTGTAATGGTGGACTTACCGACCCCACCCTTGCCACTGCCCACAAACAGTACCTTCGTCAGTGAGCCCTCCACGGCAAAGGGGTTGTGCCTAATGGGTTTGTTACCCCGGAGCTGTGCCTTTAGGACATCTCGTTCTTCGGCGCTCATCGTGGTCATGGTCACCTGAACGGCATCGTAGACACCTTGAAGTGCACTCGTTACATCCCGCTCGATTGCCTGGGCCGCAGGGCAACCCACGATGGTCAATTTGATAACCGCACTCACACTGTTGCCGGTCTCTTCGATGTCCCCGACCATGCCAAGCTCGGTAATAGGTCTGCGAAGCTCTGGGTCAATCACGGAGCTGAGTGCGGCAAGTGCCTTTTCGCTCATTTGGCTTTCTTGGAGTTCTTTGGTTTGTTCAGTTCGACGAGCAGCTCTGCCATCGCCTGCCTGACCTCGTCGCGGACGTGATCGCGGGTGGCGACCTCCTCGATGGCAAGTCTCAGCGCTGCCACTTCACGAGCTAGGTATTCGGTGTCAGCAAGGTTTTGCTCTGCTCGCTGGCGGTCCTGTTCGAACTTGACTCGGTCCCTGTCGTCCTGTCGGTTCTGGGCCAAAAGAATTAGCGGAGCGGCGTATGAAGCCTGAAGCGAGAGAATCAGGGTCAAAAGCGTGAAGTTCAGGGCTCTCGGATCAAACTGAGCGCCGGTGGGGGCGAGGGTGTTCCAGGTGAGCCAGAGCGCGACAAACACGGTCATCGCGATTAGGAATGCACCGGTTCCCATGGCCCTGGCAAAGCGCTCAGATACCCGCCCGACAGTTTCCTGGCTCAAATAGGGCATCCGGAAGAGGCTGCGCCTGCCCAGAGGTCGCTCGAGCTGTGATTGGTTTCGTGCCATTAGCTCTCCTCCTCACTGCGCCAGTCATCGGGAAGCAGGTGGTCTAGGACATCGTCCACTGTCACAGCACCAATGAGGTGCCGCTCGGTGTCAATAACCGGCAGCGCCACAAGGTCATAGGTTGCAAGGTCGCGGTGAATCTGCCCTATGGGAGTGTGGGCATCGATTGGCTCCTGCTCACTATCGAGCAGTGTCCCCAATCGCTCACTGGGTGGGTAGCGCAAGAGCTTCTGGAAGTGCACAACACCCAAATATCTGCCGGCTGGAGTCTCATAGGGAGGCATGGTTACAAAAACCTGTGCCGCAAGGACCGGCTCGACCTCTCGCCTGCGGATTAGCGCCAGCGCCTCAGCGACGGTGGTATCAGCAGCACAGATAATTGGCTCTGGGGTCATAAGACCACCTGCGGTATAGGGCTCATACTTCAAAAGCTGCCTGATGTCCTCGGCCTCTTCATCATCCATCAGCTCTAGCAGAGCCTCCGCGCGCTCCGAGGTCAGGTTTGCCATAAGGTCAGCAGCATCGTCCGGCCCCATTAGATCCAGAACCTCTGCGGCTCTTTGGTCCTCTAGGTCGTTGATGATCTCTAGCTGCTCATCTTCAGGCAGTTCCTCGAGCAGATCCGCGAGCCTCTCATCGTCTAGCTCCTCGGCGAGCGCGAGCATGCGGTCCTCGGGGAGATCAAGAACTGCAGTTGCTAGGTCAGCAGGTCTGAGGTCGGCCACGGCACTTAGAAGCTGCTGCGCATCTTGGTCCTGCGGGTCCTCCCTGTTCTCGGCAACGTCCTGCCAGAGCACAAACTCGGTTGGGCCCTTGGCGAAGGGCAGTGCAGTTGACTTTGGCCTCCTAACAAAGAGCTCGGTTTGTATCCACTCGCCTCGCTTGTTTTTCTCAATAGCAAAGTCTTCTATCGTGGCGGTCTTCTTGTCTGCCAGCAGTGTGACCTTTCGCCCGAGGATTTCTGCGATTGCCCTCACCTCCTGGCCGCGCTGAGAGAAGCGTCTGAGGTCAATGAGCCCATTTGTAATTACCTGGCCTGGGGCGATTGCGGTGACGCGGGTGATGGGAAGAAAGACTCTTCTCCGGCCTGAGATTTCGATGATAAAACCAGTGGCTCTTGGTGCGATGGTCTTGCGGTATGCCATGAGGACATCAACAACCTTGCCAACCCGATCGCCCTGCGGATCGAATACTCCGCATCCTACGAGGCGAGCTACGAATACCCTTGTTGCGCTCATAGAGATACCTCGCTCTCGCCGCTTGTGACTCGTGAAACAATTTGAACATGTCCGAAGCCAAGAACAACTCTAGAAGCAAACAGGTTGGGCCCACAGTTCCCAAGGGACACGTACTGGGCGAATTTACCAATTATCAAGGGGCAACCGCAATGGTTGACAGGCTTCTGCAGGGCGATTTCAAGGCGACAGATGTCTCGATTGTTGGTCATGACCCGGTACTCGTTGAGAGAATCCGGAGCCGCCTTGGCTACGGGCGAGTAGCCGCCTCGGGCGCCCTAACGGGTTTTTGGATCGGGCTCATTTTCGCCTTGCTCATTGGAGCCGGTGTGACTGTCATGCCAGACGGCGGCATCTCATATAACCCTCAGGAGTTTGCCGCGGTGCTGGTTATCAGCTCAGGCTTTGGCATGCTGTTCAACATCGTTCGCTTCAGCTTCACAAAAAACCGCAGGGCTTTTGTATCGTCTCAGCAGCCGGTGGCAACTCGCTACCAGGTGATTGTTCCTGAGGCTCAGGCTGGCCTCGCCCACAAAGCTCTAACCAGCAACAGCTAGCTGGTTACTTGCGAACCAGCGCTCAACAGCATCTGGATTCCTAGGAAGTCCGGCACTTAGGTTTTCGCAGCCGTCCTGGGTTACAAGCACATTGTCCTCAATCCGCACGCCAATGCCGCGATATTCCTTTGGCACTGTCAGGTCGTTTTGGTGGAAGTAGAGCCCTGGCTCGATCGTGAAGACCATGCCAGGGGCCAGGATGCCGTCCTGGTAGTGCTCTCTGCGAGCCTGAGCACAATCGTGAACGTCGATTCCTAGGTGGTGGCTGGTGCCGTGAACCATATACCTCCGGTGGTGCTGGTTTTCCTCCTTGAGTGCCTCCTCAGCGTTTACCGGAATTAGCCCAAGCTCGCTAACTCGTCTTGCGATCACGGCTATGGCGGCGTTGTGAACCTCGCGGAACTTGATACCTGGCTTCACCACAGCGAATGCTGCATCTGCGGCCTCCAGGACCGTCTCGTAGACCCAGCGCTGCTCCTTGGAGAAGGTTCCCGTTACCGGGATTGTCCTGGTGATGTCTGCTGTGTAGAGAGAGTCCAGCTCAACACCTGCATCAACGAGAATCAGGTCACCGGCTTTGACATCTCCATCGTTTTTTGTCCAGTGCAGGATGCAGGCGTGTGGGCCGGAGGCCGCAATCGTTTCATAGCCGATGTCATAACCCTCCTGGCGGGCTCTGGAGAAAAAGGCAGTCTCAACGACTCTTTCGCCCCTGGCTTTGCGTGAGGCAATCGGAAGCGATGCGGCAACATCTCCAAAGCCTGCGATCGTGGTTTCAACTGCCTTGCGCATCTGGCTGATCTCCCACTCGTCCTTGATAAACCTCATCTCAGAGAGCGTGGTTGCAAGCTTCTTGTTCTTCAGAGTCAGTGGCTTGGGAAGTTTCTCTAGGTGCTTTTCAAGTTTCTTGATGTCCTCAGTCTTGATTCCGAGCTGAGTTTCGACCTCAACGAGAGTTGGTCTCGGGCCAACCCAGAACTCACCGATGGCGGGGTTAGCAAAGAACTCATCTGACTCCTTGCCCGCAGTTGGCAGCAGATAAAGCTTTTCTTTGACGCTCTTACCCCTGGCATCAATCAGCAATACGGCTCCGGGGACTGTGGCGCTGCCCCAGCCTGTGAGGTGAGTGAAGGCGCTGTCTGGGCGGTAGCGGTAATCAGTGTCATTAGCTCTAACCCTCGGAAGGCTCGCCTCAATCACGATCACCTTGCCAGGGAACTTCTTAGCTAGCTCTGCGCGGCGCTTGGCTGCGAAGTCTGCAACCGGCCACCTTTTGATTTCACCGCTTTCAATCTCGCCCCAGTTCGAGGCGATGTAGTCCATGAATTTCTTGCTGTGAGGAGTGCGAGAGCGGTTACTGGCGTTTTTCGATTTACCCATGCGACTATTCTGCTCCTGTGATTGACCTTCATACACACTCGAACCGCTCTGATGGGTTGGATACTCCTACCGAGCTGGTTCAGAAGGCTGCTGCGTGCGGTATCAGCGTATTAGCAATCACCGATCACGACACCACCTCTGGCTGGGATGAGGCCATCTCAGCAGCTCGCCGTGAGGGAATTGGACTGGTGCCCGGCATTGAGGTCTCGACCCGCAGTGAGATTGGAAACGGCAGGAGAATCTCCGTCCATATCCTTGCCTATTTGCCAAATCCTGAGCACCCAGAGCTTGTCTCGGAGCTGGCTAAGACAAGAGACTCGAGGGTAACCAGAGCTCGCAAGATGGTTGATTTACTCTCTGGAGACTATGAGATTTCCTGGGCAGACATTGAGGCCCAGATTGAGCCGGGGGCAACTGTGGGGAGGCCGGCAATT
>JADHKY010000037.1 GCA_016780945.1 Aquiluna sp.
TTGGAGGCGAGCACTCGGCTCACTACTACTTCCGCGACTTCTGGGGAGCGGACAACGGAATGCTTGCCGCCATGCACCTCATAAGCGAGCTGGGAGAGTCTGATTCCAGCATGAGTGAGATTGCGATGCGCAATACCCCTTATTTCTCCTCGGGTGAGATCAACTCACGAGTCGATGACAAGCGGGCAGCCCTGGATAGGGTGCGGCAAGAGCTGGAATATGAGACCGAGGAGAAATTTGACGGGAATACCTTCCACGGAAAAACTGCGGAAAATTGGTGGTGGTGCAACATTCGCCCCTCAAACACCGAACCATTGCTTAGACTTAATGTCGAATCAAATCACGAGGCCTTGATGATTGAGATTCGAGACAAAGCAATCAGGCAGATAAGAAACAGCTAGTTTCGAAACGAAAGGCCTCAATAATGAGCAAAACCCTGACCGCCGAACAGTTCAGAGTCAAAGACCTATCCCTAGCCGAATCCGGCAGACACCAGATCCGCTTGGCCGAGGCCGAGATGCCTGGCCTCATGGCCCTGCGCGAGGAATTTGGTCCTCACCAGCCACTTCGTGGAGCTCGCATCGCCGGCTCCCTGCACATGACTGTGCAGACTGCAGTTCTCATTGAGACCCTGGTCTCACTTGGCGCTTCGGTGCGCTGGGCAAGCTGCAACATTTTCTCCACCCAGGACGAGGCAGCTGCCGCGGTTGTCGTCGGTGACGGCACCCCTGAGAACCCAAATGGCACTCCAGTCTTTGCATGGAAGGGCGAAACCCTAGAAGAGTACTGGTGGTGCACCGAGCAGATCCTGGACTTTTCCAGCGAGGGTGCCGAGGGACCAAACCTAATTCTTGATGACGGCGGAGACGCGACACTCTTGGTTCACAAGGGCGTTGAGTTTGAAGCCGCGGGCAGTGTTCCAGAGCCAACCGAGGATGACTCTGAGGAGTACCACGTTGTGCTGAGCGTTCTGAAGAAGAACTTTGAGCTTGACAACCAGCTCTACACCCGCATGGCCGCAGAGATCAAGGGAGTCTCGGAAGAGACCACCACCGGTGTTCACAGGCTCTACGACTTCCACAAGAACGGAAAGCTACTGTTCCCGGCAATCAACGTGAACGATGCCGTCACCAAGAGCAAGTTCGACAACAAGTACGGAATTCGCCACTCTCTGCCAGATGGCATCAATCGTGCAACTGACGTACTGATGGGCGGCAAGGTTGTGTTTGTTGCCGGCTACGGCGATGTTGGAAAGGGTTCTGCCGAGGCACTGCGCGGCCAGGGTGCAAGAGTCATCATCAGTGAGGTCGACCCAATCTGTGCACTGCAGGCAGCCATGGACGGCTACCAGGTAGCAAGGCTAGAGTCCGTTATCGACCAGGTCGACATCTTCGTGACCTCGACCGGTAATGAGAACATCATTCGCGCCGAGCACGTGCTGCAGATGAAGAATCTGGCGATCCTTGCAAATGTCGGTCATTTCGACAACGAAATCGACATGGTCGGCATTGCCAAGATTCCAGGAATCGAAAAGGTAGAAATCAAGCCTCAGGTTCACGAGTGGAGACTTCCAAACGGGCGTTCGATCTTGGTGCTGTCCGAGGGCCGCTTGATGAACCTTGGCAACGCCACCGGCCACCCAAGCTTCGTAATGTCAACCTCGTTCTCAAACCAGGTTTTGGCTCAGATTGAGCTGTTCCAAAACCTTGAGAGCTACCCGCTTGGCGTCCACATCATGCCAAAGGAGCTTGACGAGAAGGTGGCAAGGTTGCATCTAGACGCATTAGGTGTTGAACTAACCTCGCTAAGCGACCGTCAAGCCCGCTACATTGGTGTTGACGTAGCTGGACCTTACAAGGTGGACCACTACCGCTACTAAGAGGGAGGGCGCAGTGACTCACAAAATCCTCGTTGTCGACGACGATGATGCACTGCGCGAGATGGTCGGTCTCGTCCTGTCCTCAAATGGATATCAGCCCGTCTTTGCGAGCGATGGTATTTCCGCGGTAGAGGTCTTCAAGCAGAACTCTCCTGACCTTGTGTTGCTAGACATCATGCTGCCCGGACAAAGCGGCATCGATGTCTGCAACCAGATCAGGGCAGTTTCTGGCGTGCCAATCATCATGCTCACCGCCAAGGGCGACACCGAGGATGTGGTCGTTGGCCTAGAGGCCGGTGCCGATGACTATGTGGTGAAGCCCCATAACGGTGCCGAGCTGGTTGCTCGCGTGCGAGCAAGGCTTCGGCCGCTAACCGACGATGCGGCGGTAGTTGCAATTGGACCGCTCAGCCTGGACCCGAAGTCATTTGAGGTAAAGCGCGGAGAGGAGCCAGTCTCTCTCACCCCGCTTGAATTTAAACTGCTTCACACGCTGGCATCAAAGCCGCAGCAGGTCTTCAGCCGCGAGATGCTTTTGGAGCAGGTTTGGGGTTACCAGTACAAGGCGGACACCCGATTGGTAAACGTCCACGTTCAGCGACTTCGTTCCAAGGTCGAGGACGATCCTGAGAATCCAAAGATTGTTATGACAGTGCGCGGTCACGGTTACAGAGCCGGCTCCGATTCTCAGTGACCTCGCTGCTCAGACGTTCCCTCACCGCTAGAACTGTCCTGGTGACGGTTTTGTTGGCGTCACTTTCGGTGATTGCAATCGGTGGTTTTCTGAGCTACTCACTTGCCAACAGCTTTTATCAGAACCGGCTTTCGCAAGTGCTCGGAGAGACCGAGCGAGCGGTTTCATCGGTGCAGACCACGGTGGCCGCTGCCTCTTTGAATGATGAGACGGCGCTTCAGAACCTTCTGAACTCCATTGTTCCAAGCCTTGAAATCGCAGGTGGATCCAGCACCAGGCAGGTAGCTCTTCTAAGGTCCCCTGATCAGCCGCAGCTTCAGCTGTTTCAATCTCCTATCTCGCAGGATCTTGATCTTGCGTCGATTCCAGAGGACCTTCGGACCGAGGTCCGCCAAAGTGCTGGATCGCTTACCTTCACCCCAGTGCAGATTGTGAGAGAGGATATTTTCGTCCCGGGCATCACCGTAGGAGCAAACCTGGCGATCCCAGTCGCAGGCAACTTCGAGCTTTATCTAGTCTTCGACCTCTCTGCAGAGCAGCAGGCTCTCGAGTTGGTGCAGAGCGCATTAGCGGCCGGTGGAATCGTTCTAATTTTGCTTATCTCCGGGGTTAGCTATCTGGTCACAAGGCGCCTTGTAGGCCCCGTGGAGCGGGCGGCAGGGGCTGCTCAAAACATCTCCCAGGGCAAGCTCGACGAGAGACTTCCAGAGCGTGGTGAAGACGTGATGGCAGTGCTTGCCAAGTCCTTCAACAAGATGGCGGGTTCTTTGCAGCAGCAAATTGAGCAGCTCGACTCACTTTCGAGAATGCAGCGCCGGTTTGTGTCGGATGTCTCACATGAACTGAGAACTCCGCTAACCACCATCAAGCTGGCAGGTGAGGTCATCTTTGGCAATCGCGCGAAGCTCGACCCAGCGCTAACTCGCTCAGCGGAGCTGTTGCAGGACCAGATTGACCGCTTCGAAAAACTCTTGGGTGACCTGCTTGAAATCTCTCGCTACGACGCCGGGGCCGTGGTGGCAGACTTCGAGTCTCACGACCTCAATGCGGTTGTGGGAGCTGCCATTGAGTCCATTGAGCCGCTGGCAAAGAGTAAGGGTTGTGAGATCAACGTCGAGCTGCCGGGGAAGCCTGCGATGGCTGAGCTTGATGCGAAGCGCATAGAGAGGCTGCTTCGAAACCTGCTTTCAAACGCCATTGAGCACGGTGAATCCAAGCCGATTCACGTTCAGGTTGGCGAGAACACGCAAGCGGTAGCGGTATGCGTTTCAGACAGTGGGGTTGGAATGTCCAGGGCTCAGCTGGAGCGCGTCTTTGATCGTTTTTGGCGAGCCGACCCGGCGCGGCAGAGGTCTGTTGGCGGAACGGGACTTGGCCTTGCGATTGCTCGGGAGGACTCCTCCCTTCACCGCGGTTGGCTCCAGGTTTGGTCCAAACCAAAGCGCGGTACTAGCTTCCGTCTTACGCTTCCAAAGCAGCGGGACTCGGTAATTGCTAACTCGCCACTGCCACTGCCGCCAAGGTCGATGGAGGCATGATGCGAAGACTTTTTGCTCTTTTGATGACGCTTACTCTGGCCGGGTGTGCAAGTCTGCCCACCGAGATTGATGTTCAGTCTGGTCCCGAGCTGATTCCGCTCGAGCAGCAGGAGTTCGCTTACTACTCGCCAGCCTCGCCTGAAGAGGGTGCCTCTCCCCAGGAGATTGTTTCGGGCTTTTTGGCAGCTGGTACCGGTCCGCAGAACGACTACTCGGTGGCAAGAGAGTACCTCTCTGAGGCTTTTGCGACTCGCTGGAAGCCTGACGCCCAGACGCTGGTCCGAGTGGGAGTTCCGCTCTACCAGTCAGCAGGTGAGAACCTGCAGGTCGTCGATATCACTGTCGGTGCGAGGGTTGACGAGAGCGGAAGGTATCAAGACCTTGTTCCCGATCAGGTGAGCCTTCGCTTTCAGCTGGCTCAGGAAGATGGTGAGTGGCGAATAACCAGCGCTCCCAACCTTACGGTTGTCACGCTTCCCGTGTTTACCGTCGTCTTTAGCGCGCTTCCGATCTATTTCCTTGACACCAACAGCACCCAGCTTGTCCCGGATCTGCGTTGGTTCCCATCTAGAGCCTCCACCGCTACCCGACTAGTGAATGCCGTGCTGGCAGGGCCGGCAGATTGGCTAAAGGAGACGGTGGTATCTGCCATACCCACGGGCACTGCCCTAACGGTCAATGCCGTTCGCATTGTCGACGGTGTCGCGAGGGTGGACTTTGATGCCAACGCCCTCGAGGCCAATGCTCGACAGCGTGGCCTGATGCTCTCACAGCTTCGCTCAACACTCCTGCAGCTTCCCGGGGTTCTAGACGTTGCGTTGTCAGTCAACAACTCAACCCAGGACATTAACCCAGCCACAATTCCCTCCCCACTTGGTCCCACAACTACATTTGCGCTTACTGCAGAGGAGGTGTTGAGACTTTCCGGCTCGGAGGCGGGCGTAGTTGCCGGAACTGACGATTCAGTGGCAGCAAACCAGCCAAGCAGCTTTGCCGCTGTCGGGGACGGATCCAACCTCGCGCTCGTCGGTGAATCTGGTCTATTTCGATTGCAGAGGCAGGGTCTTGGTTACGCCGAGCGCCAGCTCTCGGACTCCGTCTATCGGGAAATTGAGTTTGATCGTGATGGAAATCTTTGGGCCTACAACTCAAACGCCAGCTCAGTGACCATCTATGACAGGGCAGATGCAGCCAGGTTCCTAGAGACTGGGCTGGAAGGCGATCTGGTAGCTGGTGCAGTTTCGCCCGAGGGGGCTCGAGTGGCTCTGCTGGTCGCATCGGGTGAGGATGTGGTGGTGCACCTGATGGGAGTCCTAAGAGACTCCACTGGAAAACCTTTCAGACTGCAGCAGGGTTTGGAGTTCACTCCCGTATTGGGAGATGCGATTTCGGTCGCATGGCAGGGGCTTACCAACCTAAGGATTCTCGAGCGCACAGCCTCTGGGCTAACCGCTCTCAGCGAGTACCCGCTAACCGGACCCAGGGAGCAGCTAAATATGCCACCGGCAATCGGGAAGCGTCTTGAGAGCGGCTCAACACTAATTTCCAGCTATCTACTAACCGAAAACGCTGAGGTCTGGGCATTCAGTTCTAACGCTTGGCGAAGAGTCAGCACCGAGGTCGTCGACATTTCAACAGGCCGCTAGCCAGCCTCTTATTTCACAGGTTTTGTGAATGCCTGTGAGGCTCTGAGTGGTTGCGGAAGCATCTAGCCATGAGCGCGCTCTTGGACCTGCTGTTTCCTTCGAAATGCGTGGTGTGTGAAAGACCACCGCAGCTAGTCTGTGTCGGTTGTCTTCCGGCCCCCAGGCCACAAAGCGAGCTTCTCAGCGGCTACCGGCTTAGTTACGCGCTAGATCTAGAGGGTGCCGCCGAGAAGCTCATTACTGGCTACAAGGACCTATCAAAGCTCGCTCTTGCAAGACATTTGGCCGGCTATCTCGATGAAGCCCTAGAGCTGCTCCCCGTGAGGCCGGCCAAGATCCTTGTGCCGCCCTCGTCCCGCAAAAACTTTGCGCGCAGGGGATACAACCCAGTAGAGCTAATTTGCTCCAAGAGTCCGATGCTGCGCTCACTCAATAGGGTAAGTGCTCGCAGCATCAAATTCACCCTTGACCAAAGGGGGCTAAGCGCGAAGGACCGAAGAGAAAATCTCGAGGGGGCATTCGAGGTTGAATCTGGTAGCGGTCCCCTGTTGATTGTTGATGATGTAGTTACCACCGGCGCAACGGCCCTTTCACTTGCCAGCGCATCAGCAGCGGCCGGGTTTGAGGTGGCGGGAATCTGTGTAGTTGCTAGGAGAAATTCACCTGGTCAAACGCGAGAGAGTAAAAAGGCGTAGTTTGTAGTTAGGCAATGAAGCCTGTTATGGAGGTAATCATGGAACTAAGAATCACAGCCAAAAACCTCACAGTCTCGGACCGCTTTCGAGATTACGTCTCCGAAAAATCTGGCAAGGTTGAGCAGTTTGCTCACCGCCCACAGGAGCTAAACATCAAGGTCACAAGACACGACCATTCAAAGAATGCGGGCCAAGAGGATCAGGTAGAGCTCACGGTTTACGAACCGGGGCATGTGGTTCGAGCCGAGGCAAAGTCCAACGACAAATTTTCAGCGTTCGACATCGCATTTGGAAAGCTCTTGGAGCGACTGCGCCGATACGCAGATAAGCAGAAGGTCCACAGGGGTGGGCGCCACAAGAATCTGGGTGCGAGTGAACTTTCCGCATCCGATTTTGCATCGCTCGACATCACTCCGATTGATCACGACAAGCTGACCGGAGAAATTCCGATTATCAGCGAGGAGGAGTCAAACCCGGTCGTAATTCGGGCCAAAGAGTTTGAGAAGGTTCCGATGACTCAGCAGGAGGCGGTGGACCACATGGAGCTGGTGGGACACGACTTCTACCTGTTTCACAACTCCGAGACGAATCGGGAGTCCGTGGTTTACAGGCGAAAGCGTTATAGCTACGGGGTAATCAGCCTCACCAGCTAGAAAATGCCCCGTTAGAATTGCACGGGTCTTAATTAGGAGCTTTATTTGGCAAACGTCCTAGACAGCCTCTTGCGCGTTGGAGAGGGTCGTGTCCTCAAGAAACTTGAGAGCATCGCACGCGAGGTCAATGCACTCGAACCTGACTACCAGCAGCTAAGCGATGAGGAGCTGAAGGACGAGACCAGGGCGCTGAGAGAGCGCTACGGTGCCGGAGAGTCCCTAGATGATTTGCTCCCTGAGGCATTTGCTGCTGTGCGAGAGGCCTCGGTGAGGACCTTGGGTCTTCGCCACTTTGATGTTCAGATCATGGGTGGCGCCGCACTCCACTTGGGCAACATTGCCGAGATGAAGACCGGTGAAGGTAAGACGCTTGTTGCCACTTTGGCTGCTTACCTAAACGCCATTCCAGGCAGGGGAGTGCACGTCGTTACCGTGAACGACTTCCTCGCCAGCTACCAGTCCGATCTCATGGGCCGTATTTACAGGGCACTTGGAATGACCATCGGCTGCATCGTTGGAGGCCAGGAGCCCCCGGTGCGACGCGAGCAGTACAACTGCGACATTACCTACGGCACCAACAATGAATATGGTTTTGATTACCTTCGCGACAACATGGCACTTGCCAAGCAGGACCTGGTTCAGCGCGGGCACTTCTTTGCAGTCGTGGATGAGGTCGACTCGATTTTGATCGACGAGGCTCGCACGCCGCTAATTATTTCTGGTCCAGCTGCACAGGATGTAAATCGTTGGTTTGGGGTCTTCGCAAAGCTAGTTCTAACCCTCAAGCCAGGCGAGGACTACGAGGTAGATGAAAAGAAGCGCACCATAGGTGTTCTGGAGTCCGGCATTGACAAGGTCGAAGACTACCTAGGCATTGAAAACCTTTACGAGACCGCGAACACGCCACTGATCTCATTCCTCAATAACTCGATCAGGGCCAAAGAGCTCTTCCGCAAAGACCGCGACTATGTGGTTGTAAACGGTGAGGTACAGATTGTTGATGAGCACACCGGACGAATTCTGCCTGGTCGCCGCTACAACGAGGGCATGCACCAGGCCATCGAGGCCAAAGAGGGCGTCCAGATCAAGGCCGAAAACCAGACCCTGGCATCGGTCACCCTGCAGAACTACTTCAGGCTCTACTCCAAACTCTCGGGTATGACGGGTACCGCGGAGACCGAGGCGGCTGAGTTTATGTCGACCTACAAGCTCGGTGTCGTCCCGATCCCGACCAACAGGCCAATGATTCGCAAGGATCAGTCAGACCTCATCTACAAAAACGAAGAGGCCAAGTTCAACATGGTGGTGGCCGACATCGCAGAGCGCCATCAGAAAGGCCAGCCCGTCTTGGTTGGTACGACCTCCGTTGAGAAGAGCGAATACCTCTCCAAGCTGCTGGCAAAGGCGGGCATTCGCCACGAGGTGCTAAACGCCAAGAACAACGCCCGTGAGGCCGTGATTGTTGCTCAGGCAGGTCGGTTTGGTGCCGTCACAGTTGCCACCAACATGGCAGGTCGAGGCACCGACATCATGCTCGGTGGTAACGCAGAGTTTCTTGCCGTGCAGGAGATGCAGCGCCTAAAGCTAGATCCCGAAGAGAACCAGGTCGAATATGAGGCCAAGTGGGATGGAGTCTTTGAGTCCATCCGGGAAGAAGTAGCCAAGGAGGCCGAGAAGGTCCTCGAGGTTGGAGGACTCTATGTTCTCGGCACCGAGCGCCACGAGTCTCGTCGTATCGACAACCAGCTTCGTGGTCGTTCAGGTCGTCAGGGAGACCCTGGTGAATCCCGCTTCTACCTATCCCTGACAGACGACCTGATGCGCCTGTTTAACTCTCAGGCAGCAGCAAGTTTGATGAACAGGGCATCGGTTCCCGATGACCAGGCGATCGAATCCAAGGTTGTGTCGAGGGCCATTGCTTCGGCTCAGTCTCAGGTTGAGGGTCGAAACGCGGAGATTCGCAAGAACATCCTTAAGTACGACGATGTCATGAACCGCCAGCGCGAGGCTATCTATGCAGACAGGCTTCAGATTCTCGAGGGCGAGGACATCTCTGGCACGTTTGCGGCATTCCTAGACGAGGTGATCGCAGCGAATGTTAGAAGCTACCTCTCCGATGAGAACAGCGCTGATTGGGATCTCGAGGGACTCTGGACCCAGCTCAAGGCGATCTACCCAATCGGGCTAGAGGTCTCAGAAGTACTTGAGGAAGCCGGTTCAAGGGCCAAGTTGAAGATTGACTGGCTCACTGAGGAGATCTTGAGTGATGCCAGGCTGGCCTACCAAAAGCGCACGGACGAAATTGGCGAGCAGCTCATGCGCGAGCTAGAGCGCAGAGTAATGCTTTCAGTTATTGACAGGAAGTGGCGTGACCACCTCTACGAGATGGATTACCTCAAAGAAGGAATTGGTCTGAGGGCAATGGCCCAACGCGATCCGCTGGTTGAGTATCAGCGCGAGGGATATGTCATGTTCCAGGACATGATGGCCGGTATTCGCGAAGAGGCTGTCCAGTTCCTATTCAACGTTGAAATTAAGAAGTCCGTCCCAGACATTGCCCAGGAGCAGCCACAACAGCTCACCTACTCAGCACCAAGTGAACAGGGCGGAGTGCAGGTCAAGAATCAAAATGGGGAGGCTCCGAAGCAGACTAGGCCCACCCCACCACCTCAGCCACCAAAGACAGGTGGCGCGGGTTCGTCCTTCTTCAAGAACTAGATAAGAACGATGTCGGTGATGCGGTAGCGCTCATAGATAAGCTCCGCACGGATTGAGACTGCCCTCATGACACCCGAAATCTGCAGCACCACAACACCCTGATAGGCGCTGTCTGAGGTGAGGAAGGTCCGGGTTCTCC
>JADHKY010000038.1 GCA_016780945.1 Aquiluna sp.
AAGACTGACCAGAAGCTCTCCTTGAAAGCTGAGATTTTGACAATGGTCCTGCAGGGACCTGCTGTCCTCTCTGAGGCTCAGCGAGACCTAGCTGCGGTTGGACGCATCGCAAACCTGACTCTAGAGCCTTCGGACAAGTTTGCTATCTCGTCAATGGAGTTTGCTGAGCAGCAATAGCATTGCAGGATGACAAATCCGCTACTTCAGCTATCGACACTCGAATATGAACTTCCTGACTTCAGCAAACTAACGGACGAGCACTACCTCCCCGCATTTGAGGCTGCAACCAAGGCGCACCTGGCCGAGATCGAAGAGATCGTCAGCCAGCCGGAAATCACCTTTGAGAACACCCTGGTTGCTCTGGAGAGTTCAGGTCAGCTCCTGACGGCGATGATGTATGTCTTCTACAACAAGACAGCCTCTGATACCAATGAAGAGATCCAGCGTCTCGAGGCACTAATCTTCCCCAAGTTTTCCGCTCACCAGGACTCGATTCAATTAGATCCAAGGCTCTTCACGCGGCTAACAGAGCTTGAGGCTCAGCGGTCAAGAGGCGAACTCAGTCTCGATGCTGAATCGGATTGGCTACTAACTAAGTACCTAGAGGACTTCCGGCACGCAGGAAGTGCACTTGGAGACAAAGAGCGAGCGCGAGTCGCAGAGATCAATGAGCGCCTTGCAGGCCTAGAGGCAGAGTTTGACAAGCGCCTTTTGGCAGACAGCAACGACCTTGCAATCAACCTCCCAGACTCATCGAAGCTCTCGGGTCTAAGCCAAACCGAGATTGACAGCTGCAAGCAGGCAGCTCAGACCAGAGGCCAAGACGGCTACACCATTCCCCTGTTGAACTACTCTGGCCACCCGATGCTGGCAACCCTCGATGACAGGGAGCTAAGACGAGAGATTCTTGAGCGAACACTTTCCCGCGGCTCGAGAGGCAATGCCAATGACACCTCAGAGCTTGTGAAAGAAGCACTGGACTTGCGACGAGAAAAGGCCAAGCTCTTTGGTTATGAGAATTATTCGCAGTATGTAACGAGCAAGCAGACTGCCAAGAGCCCTGAGCGGATTCACGAGGTTCTTAGGCGAATTGCGCCGATTGCCCGGCGCAATGCCGAGACCGAAGCAGGAGAGCTTCAGAAGCTTATGGAGCGTGAGCTGCCAGGTGAAGAGCTCAAGGCCTGGGACTGGGACCGCTACACCGAGCAGCTGAGGGCAGAGCGCTATTCGGTTGACACCTCGCTGTTGAAGCCATTTTTTGAACTGAGGCGAGTGTTAGAAGATGGTGTCTTTTATGCGGCCGCCAAACTCTACGGACTGAGGTTCGAGCCAAGGAACGACCTGACCGGCTACCACCCTGACAACTGGGTCTATGAGGTCTTTTTTGAGGATGGGTCGAAGTGTGGGCTTTACATCTTTGACCCCTATGCAAGGCCATCCAAGTCAGGTGGGGCATGGATGAACAATCTGGTTGATCAGTCGCGCCTACTGGGAAGGCTGCCGATTGTGGTGAACAACATGAACATCCCGAAGCCGGCAGCTGGCAGCCCCGCGCTGATGACCTTCGACGAGGTAAACACTCTGTTCCACGAGTTTGGTCACACCCTTCACGGCCTGCTCTCAAGGGTCGAATACCCAAGATTTAGCGGCACAAACGTAGAGCGAGACTTTGTCGAGTTCCCCTCTCAGGTCAACGAGATGTGGATGCTCTGGCCTGAGGTTTTGGCCAACTATGCCGCGCACTACGAAAGTGGCGAAAAGCTAGACCCAATCTGGATTGACAAGATTCAGGCAACAGAGGCATTCAACCAAGGCTTCGAGACCACGCACTATCTCCAGGCCGCGATCCTGGATCTCGCCCTGCACGAGAGCAACAGCACCCCCGAGGACCTTGTCTCCTTCGAGCGTGAGGCCATTGCGAGCTATGGACTGGAGTTTCATGCGGTGCCGACCAGGTATCGGACAAACTACTTTGCCCACATCTTTGCTGGCGGCTACTCAAGTGGTTACTATGGCTACATCTGGAGCGAGGTCCTTGACGCAGAGAGCGTGAACTGGTTCAAGCAGCATGGCGGACTCAAGCGCTCTAACGGCCAGATTTTTGCCGATGCGCTGCTTTCAAGAGGTGGCAGCCACGACTCAATGGAGCTGGTGAGAAGCTTCTTAGGCCGAGAGCCTTCGGTTGAACCGCTATTGACACGCAGAGGACTGCTGGACTAAGCGGACTTGTCTTTCAGGCGCTGCGGCAGCGGCCTAATCTTTGGAATCGAGTGATTCTCGACGTTGTCTGCAGTGATCACAACGAGTCCCTGCTCGGCAGAGCCTGGAAGCTCAAACATTATTGGGCTCAGTAATTCTTCGAGGATTGCCCTCAGGCCCCTGGCCCCGGTTTCCCTCTCCACAGCCAGATCGGCAATCATTTCAATGGCGGCTGGCTCGAACTCAAGCTCAAAGCCGTCGATTTCAAACATCCGCTGATACTGCTTCACGAGGGCATTCTTGGGCTCGGTGAGGATTGAGATCAGTGCTGGTTTGTCCAGCTGCTCAACCGTCGCCATCACAGGCAGCCTTCCGATGAACTCTGGAATCAGGCCAAACTTTCTAAGATCCTCTGGCTGCACCTGACGGAAGACGTTCGAGTCATCAGTCTTCTCTTTCAGCGGCGAGCCGAAGCCGATTCCCTTTTTGCCGGTGCGCTCTCCGACGATTGATTCAAGTCCCGCGAAGGCACCGGCGACGATGAACAGCACGTTTGTGGTGTCGATCTGAATGAACTCTTGCTGGGGGTGCTTGCGACCACCCTGTGGTGGAACGGATGCAATCGTTCCCTCAAGAATCTTAAGAAGAGCCTGCTGAACGCCCTCGCCTGAAACATCGCGGGTAATTGATGGATTCTCGGCCTTGCGAGAGATCTTGTCGATTTCGTCGATGTAGATAATTCCAGTTTCAGCGCGCTTCGGGTCATAGTCGGCAGCCTGCAGGAGTTTGAGAAGGATGTTTTCGACATCCTCTCCGACATACCCGGCTTCGGTCAGGGCGGTTGCATCGGCGACAGCGAATGGGACATTGAGACGCTTTGCCAGAATCTGAGCTAGGTAGGTCTTGCCACAACCGGTTGGACCAATCATCAAGATGTTGCTCTTGGCAATCTCCACATCGTCGTGTGGCTTACCAGCGTTTGTGAGTGTGCCGGTGGCACGAATTCTCTTGTAGTGGTTGTAGACCGCAACCGAGAGCTGCTTCTTGGCATCGTCCTGCCCAATGACGTATTCGTCCAGGAATGACTTGATTTCCTTGGGTGTCGGAAGCTCGAGTGACTCGGTCGACTCGGCGACCTGCTGACCTAGCTCCTCTTCGATGATCTCGTTGCACAGCTCAATGCACTCATCGCAGATATAGACCGATGGTCCAGCAATGAGTTTGCGAACCTGCTTCTGGCTCTTGCCGCAGAAGGTGCACTTCAGCAGGTCACTTGTCTCACTCAAAGTCATGAGAAAAGCCTATATCTTCCGCTTAGCGAAGCTCTTAGGAGCTCTCGGAGTGTTTAACCCTTGCGAGATGAGAGAACTTGGTCGATGAGACCGTATTCAACAGCCTGAGCCGCGGTAAGGATCTTGTCGCGATCGATGTCCTTGTTGACCTGTTCTTTGGGCTTACCAGAGTGCTTTGCGAGAGTGTCCTCGAGCCACTCGCGCATACGCATGATCTCCGCAGCCTGAATCTCGATATCTGACGCCTGGCCCTGTCCGCCACCACCGGTTGCCGGCTGGTGGATGAGGATTCTCGCGTTTGGAAGCGCAAGGCGCTTTCCCTTTGCTCCGGCTGCCAGCAGCACGGCTGCAGCAGATGCAGCCTGACCCAGGCAAACTGTCTGAATCTGCGGCTTGATGTATTCCATGGTGTCGTAAATAGCGGTTAGGGCTGTAAACGAACCACCAGGAGAGTTGATGTACATCGTGATGTCGCGGTCTGGGTCCTGAGACTCCAGAACCAAAAGCTGAGCCATGATGTCGTCCGCCGAGGCGTCATCCACCTGAACCCCCAGGAAGACAATGCGGTCTTCGAAGAGCTTGGTGTAGGGGTTGTGGCGCTTGAAGCCGTATGAGGTGCGCTCCTCAAACTCAGGAAGGATGTAGCGGGCCTCGGGCATTGCGATTCGGCCTGAGCCGGTTTCAATAAAACTCATTTACTTGCCCTTCCCTACTCCGGTTGAACCGGATGCAAACTCTTGGATGTGGTCAATGAAGCCATACTCGAGTGCCTCGGCAGCTGTGAACCAGCGATCGCGGTCACCATCGGCAATGACCTGCTCAACGGTCTTACCGGTCTGCTCTGCGGTCAGGGTTGCGAGCTGACGCTTCATGGACATGATGAGCTCTGCCTGGGTCTGAATGTCGGATGCGGTGCCACCGAAACCACCCAGTGGCTGGTGCAGCAAGACTCTGGTGTTTGGGGTTGCGTATCTCTTGCCCTTGGTCCCGCTGGAGAGCAGGAACTGGCCCATTGAGGCTGCCATGCCGATACCGACTGTGACGATGTCGTTTGGCACGTACTGCATGGTGTCGTAGATCGCCATACCCGCGGTTATCGAGCCGCCTGGAGAGTTGATGTAGAAGTAGATGTCCTTTTCGCTGTCCTCGGCTGCGAGCAGCAGAATCTTGGCGCAGATCTCGTTGGCGTTCTCGTCACGAACCTCACTGCCCAGCCAGACGATACGGTCTTTGAGTAGCCTCTCAAAAACGTTATTGCGCTCCATTTGTGGCATTGCCATCTAGTACTCCTTAGCTATCTAGTAAACGATAGCCACGAGTGCAGCGTAATTAGGTGCTTGTTCGCCTTGGGCGTTAGACCTGGTAGTCGACCTTGTTGCCCTTGGTGTCGGTAATCTCCGCGTTTGCAACCAGGAAGTCAACGGCCTTGCGCCTCGCAAGCTCACTTGCGTAGAGGGCGACCTGGCCGTTTGAGGCAACCTGCTTGATGAAGTCGTTTGGGTCCATGCCGTAGCTCTGCGCATTCATGGCGAGATACTCGATGAGTTCTTGGTCTTCAACCTTGATTTCTTCGGCGTCGACAACCTTGTCCAAAATCAACCTGGTCTGGAAGTTCTTCTGGGACTCCTCGGTGACCTCTTTGCGGTGAACATCGTCCTCGAGACGGCCCTCTCCCTCGAGGTGGTTGTGGACATCGCGCTCAATTGCAACATCCGACATTGGGATCTTCGCTTTGGAAATAAGCTCCTCGACGATTATGTCTCGTGCCTGCAGCACCTGCTTGCGGCCTAACTGCTGTGCAACCTTCTTCTCAATGTCAGCCTTGAGCTCGTCTAGGGTGTCGAACTCGCTGGCAAGCTGCGCAAAGTCATCGTCGGCCTTTGGAAGCTCACGCTCCTTGACGGCCTTTAGCGTCACAGCAACCTCAGCCTCCTTGCCGGCGTGCTCGCCGCCAACAAGCTTGGAGCGGAAGGTGGTGGACTCGCCAGCAGTGAGAGTGTCTAACGCCTCATCAATTCCATCCAGCAGCTGGTTGGAGCCGATTTCGTAGGAAATGTCGCTGGCGGTATCAATCTCTGCACCCTCAAGTGAAGCGGTTAGGTCGATGGTGGTGAAATCACCCATCTTCGCAGGTCTCTCAACCGTCTTCAGGGTTCCAAATCGAGCCCGAAGAGCGTCGAGTTCAGTCTCGATGTCCATCTTGGCAACCTTGACTGGGTCAACCTTTACCTTCACACCCTTGTAGTCGGGCATCTTGAACTCTGGCTCAACCTCGACTTCTAGCTCAACAACTAGTTCCTTGGTCGGCTCCTGCGCGTTAGGAGCGGATTTGATGTCTACCTCGGGGGCTGCTAGCGGACGAAGCTTCTCGCTAATGAGAGCCTCACGGTAGAAGTCGTCGATGCCGTCGTTGATCGCCTGACCAATGATTGCGTCCTTGCCAACCCGCTGATCAAGAACAGGTGCTGGGACCTTACCCTTGCGGAAGCCTGGGATGTTCACCTGACCCGCAATGGTCTTATAGGCCTTGTCGAGAGCTGGCTTGAAAGCCTTCTCGTCGACAGTCACCGTCAGCTTGACGCGTGTTGGGTTTAGCTTCTCGACTGTGGTTTTCAAGTCCTACTCCAAGGGGTTGGTTGATTTACTGGTCGGGATGACAGGATTTGAACCTGCAACCCCCTGTACCCAAAACAGGTGCGCTACCAAGTTGCGCTACATCCCGGGGATTTCATAACTAGCGTCATGAACCCTGACACTCTATCCCATAGAATGGGGTGTCGTCTAACGATGCGCGAGTGTAGCTCAATGGTAGAGCCTCAGTCTTCCAAACTGATTACGCGGGTTCGATTCCCGTCACTCGCTCTGATTTATCTCGTCAAGAATTTTCCTAACGGCTGCCGTTCCCTCAGGCGAAGGGATGAGCGGATAAACATGCAGAGCACCAGGCTGAAAATGCAGGGTGTTTTCAATCCCCGCCGCAGCAAGTTTCATCTTTAAAGCCAGAGCGTCTTGATAGAGCAGGTCATAGTCGCCGACATAAATAGATGTTGGCGGGAGCCCCCGCAGTTCTCCTCGCAACGGACTCACCTCAACTCTTTTGTAGTCGCCGCGGCCCGACCAAACGATTGCGATGTAGCGAAGCGATTGTGAAAGGAGCCACGGGTCCCGGTTCTCATAGCGCTCGAAGTCCTCATAGCTCCATTCGGAATCAACCCAAGGTGCAATCAGGATCAGCAGCTTTGTGATTTTCTGCCAGGAGCTCTGCTGAGCAATTGTCAGAGCCAGTCCTCCCCCGGCCGAGTCTCCGGCAATGACAACCGGTAGTCCCAGCCCAGCAACCTCCTTGCGAACAAGCTCGAGAAAACCAAGAGCATCATCGACATTGTGTCTGGAGGCAAGTCCGTATCGAGGCACGAAGACCGTGGAAGAGGTCTCGCGAGCGATCTTGGCAATTAGGTCCCAGTGCTGTTTGGCAATCGGCTGAACATAGCCGCCGCCGTGGAGGTAGACAACAACTCGTTCACTTGGGCTTGAGCCCTTCACCACGCGCAGCGGGAAGCCGCCGACGACTTTGGTATCAATGCTCAGCCCCCTGAGCTGCTTGCTGGTTGGCATGGCAGGTGGTCGGGCGGGTCTGCCGAGCCTAGTGAGCCCGAGCTTCTTCTTAGCCATAAAGAAAAGCCAAACGATTCTCATAACCGGATTCACTTTTGGCACCTGGCGCAGTAATAGAGCTTCCTGGTTGCCATCAGCTCCAAGGACACCTCATGCCCGCACTCCCTGCACGGCTGACCCTCACGTTTATAGACGTAGTAGCGATCGACAAGCTTTGGCCTCCCCTTGAGGTGACCCTCGCGGGTAAGCATCAGCCCGGTTCGAACCCCTATTGGCATCAGCGTCACGCTGTCTTCCCAAATCTGATCGGCAAGCTCTAGAGGCAACAAGTTGCCGGGGGTGTGAGGGTTTATCAAAGAGCGGAAAAGCAGCTCTGCTCGATAGACATTGCCGATACCGGCTATCACGCTCTGATCCATAAGCTGCTGCCCCACCGCAGTCTTTCTGGAGGTTAGCTTCGAAATGAAACGTTCGCGCTCTAAGCCCTTGCGGTCAGGCCGCAGAGGATCGGGGCCAAGCCTTGACTGAACGCCTTTGATGCCCGCCTTGTCGATCACCTCGCAGGCCGTTGGACCTCGCAGATCGGCCGTAATGCCAGGAAGTTGAAACCTTGCCCTGATTTGGCCGGTGACCTCGGGCGTGTCTCCGGCAGTAAAGCGCCATTTGCCATAGATGCCGAGGTGAATGCGAATTGCGATCTCGTCAAAGTGCAAAAACAGCTGTTTGCCCCAGGCGTCGGCTTTGGTGAGAACCCGTCCCGAAACGAGGGATGCGTCGGTGAACCTGCCCTGAGGAGAGCTGATGGATACCTTGCTGCCAAGAAAATCCCTTTGGAACCTCTTGGCGATGCGGTGAACGGTATGACCCTCGGGCATTGCTAGTAGAGAACTTCGCCGGTTGCCTCGAAGTGGGACATCTTGCCAATTCGCCTCACGTGACGCTCGTCCTCAGAGAAGGGCTCAGCGATGAATATCTTCACCAGCTCCAAAACTTCTTCCCTACTGTGTTGGCGAGCGCCGAGGGCAACAACATTGGCATCGTTGTGCTCGCGAGCAAGCCTTGCAGTGGATTCATTCCAAACCAGTGCAGCGCGGATGCCAGAAACCTTATTTGCGGCCATTTGCTCTCCGTTTCCGCTCCCACCAAGAACTATGCCCAGGGCCTCAACACCTTCTCTTTGGTCTTTGGCCACCGACTGGGCAGCCGCAATGCAAAACCCCGGGTAGTCATCGAGTGCGTCGTATTCCTTGGGTCCGTGATCGATTAGCTCATGTCCTAGAGCTGACAGCTCAGAGACCAGGTAGGAGCTGAGCTCCATGCCCGCGTGGTCGGTAGCGATGTGAATGCGCAACTAACCCATCCTCTTCTCTATCTCACTCAGTTCTATATCAGCATTATCTGTCCGAACCAAAACAGTCTCGCCATTGGTGGTCACAAGCTCAATCACCTCACCCGAGCTTGGCAGGAAGGCAACTTTCTTTCCCGACACCCTCAGGCCCAGGCCTCCATAGGACTTCCAACTCGCCTCAGTCTTGCGAACACTCTCGATGTCTCCATAGTCGACGCGAAACATTGGAATTCCCCTGAGGTAGACAGTGAGGGCCTTACCGACCTCAATCCTGGGCTTTGCTAAGAAAAGGATCAGCAACACCGCAATTGGTGCAAGGACTACCAGAAAGGGAAAGGCGAGAGTCGATTCACTCGCATCGAGCAGCCCCACCTGAGAGTCAATAGCCGCCACCTGAATACCCGCCATGGTTGCAAACAACACCCCTGTCACCAGCATCAATACGATTCTGATGGTCGAGGGAATCTTGGGGTAGAGAATCACCAATGCCCAGATAACACCTGGAATCAAAAACGCAGCACCTGCCCAAATTAGGTGCTCACCAAGAGGTGCAAACCCATCCGCTTGACCGCTTGGGCCCCAGTGGGTTGCCACGGGGTCAGGAAGCAAGCCGCCTGCCGCGAGAGAATTTGCCCACCAGTAGTACCAGGCAAACGCCGCAACCGGAATCAGGGCCAAAAGGGTTGAGAGTTGTCTTTGCACCCTTCCAGCCTAGAGCCACCCGTAGGCTAGTTGCGGTCATTAACCCCAGTGCCCTTTGGGCCAGAGACAAAGACGTATGGAGATTAGATGCCAGGCGAAAACCTAACCCGCGAAGAGGCAAGCCAGAGAGCTCAGCGACTAAGCGTTGAAAGCTACCTAGTTCAACTCGATGTCACAACAGATGACAAAACATTCCAGTCAAAGACCACCGTCCGCTTTGGCTGCAGCGAGGCAGGCTACGAAACCTTTATTGATGCCCAGACTGCGAGCGTGGAAAAGATTGTCCTAAACGGACAGGACCTTGACCCCAAGGTATTCAGCGACAATACCCGCATCACACTCCCCGCTCTGGAAAGCGAGAACGAGCTTTACATCGAGGCAACCGGCAAGTACTCAAATTCAGGCGAGGGGCTACACCGATTTGTTGATCCCGTGGACAACGAGGCCTACCTCTACACCCAGTTCGAGGTGCCTGACTCAAGGCGCATGTTCCCCGTTTTTGAGCAGCCAGACCTCAAGGCAACCTTTGAATTCCATATCACCGCTCCCAGCTATTGGAAGGTGATTTCAAACTCCCCCACCCCAGAGCCTGAGAA